>CALGNG010000105.1 GCA_937958735.1 uncultured Aquimarina sp.
CCCCAGGGCAAACCCCTATTATGCGTATTGTAAACCTAAACAATATGTACATTAAAGCTGCTGTGCCAGAAAAATACATTAGCAGTATTAAGGAAAAGACTGCCGTAAAAATTAGTATCCCAGTGTTAAACAAAACCCTGGACGCACCTATACGCCAAGCAGGAAGTTTTATAAACCCTGCTAGTAGGACTTACGATATAGAAATTGCTATGCCCAACCCAAAGGGAGAGCTAAAACCTAATTTGTCTGCAAGGTTAAAAATTAACGACTATACCAATCCAGAGGCCATACTTATTCCGCAAAACCTATTATCGGAAAATGCCGCAGGAGAACAAAATGTATATGTCCTAGCTACCAATACTAAAAAAGAAACCATAGCAAAACAAAAAACAGTAAAAACAGGAAAATCCCAAGGCGATTTAATAGAAATAATCTCGGGGATTACTGCCAACGAGCAACTAATTAGCGAAGGGGCTCGAAGCATTAAAGACAACCAAGTAATCGAAGTTTTAAAATAATTATTATGGCTAAGAAACAAAATACTTCCAAAGAGTTTATACTCTCCTCTTGGGCTATAGATAATAAAACGGTGATTTATGTAATCATGTTTTTATTTCTAGTTCTAGGGTTGGCTGCATACAACAGTATGCCTAGAGAAAATTTTCCCGAAATTATAGATAACAAGATTTTTGTTAGTTCTATATACCCTGGAAATACAGCAGAGGATATCGAAAAACTAATTACCGATCCTTTAGAAGACCGTCTAAAAAACATTAGTAACATTGTTGAAATAAAATCTACCTCTCAAGAAGACTACGGGATTGTAGAAATAGAATTTGACGAGGACATAGAAATAGAATTGGCCAAACAAAAGGTAAAAGACGAGGTAGACCTAGAAACAGGTACCGAAGACTGGCCTACATTTAATGGCGCCAAGGTAAAGCCTACTGTTTTTAACCTTAGTATCTCCGAGGAAACGCCCATTTTAAATATTAATATATCGGGGAACTATCCTGTAGAAAAACTTAAAAAATACGGAGAATATTTGGAAGACGAAATCGAAAACTTAAAGGAAATTAAGCAAGTAGACATTCGTGGTGCCGAAGAGAAAGAAGTAGAAGTAGCTGTGGATATTTATAAAATGATGGCTGCTAAAATAAGTTTTGACGATGTGCTTAATGCTATACGTAATGGAAACATGACCGTATCTGCAGGAAATATTATTGGAAGTGGACAAGAGCGTACCATGCGAATTCTTGGAGAAATCCAAAACCCTAAAGCTCTCGAAAACTTTGTAGTAAAGACCGATCAAGGCGTTGTATATCTCAAAGACATTGCTTCGATTTCTTTTAGAGAAGAAGATGCCACCACTTTTGCCCGCCAACACTTTAAAAGTGTAGTAATGCTAGATGTAAAAAAACGATCGGGTAAAAATATGGTGGATGCTGCAGAGCAAATACAACAAATAGTTAAAGAAGCTAAAAGCTCCGTTTTCCCACAAGATTTAAGTGTAATTATTACTAACGACCAATCTTCCAAAACTATTAACCAAGTAGACGACCTAGTAAATAATATTATATTTGGTATTTTACTAGTAGTAGGGGTACTTATGTTTTTCTTAGGTTTTAGAAACGCGCTGTTTGTAGGCTTTGCTATACCTATGTCTATGTTTATGTCTTTTATGATTTTAAACTTGTTAGGTTACACTTTAAATACCATGATTCTTTTTGGATTAATTATGGGACTGGGAATGCTTGTAGACAATGGTATTGTTGTCGTCGAAAACGTATTGCGTTTAATGAAGGAAGAAGGTATGTCCCGTACCCAAGCCGCTAAAAAAGGAATTGGCGAAATTGCTTTTCCTATAATTATCTCTACCCTAACCACCGTAGCCGCTTTTGTGCCTTTAGGTTTCTGGCCAGGGATTATGGGACAGTTTATGATTTATTTCCCCGTAACCCTATCTGTAGTACTAGGGTCTTCCCTATTTGTAGCCATATTTATTAATTCCATGTTGGTATCGGCGTTTATGGAGACCGAGGATAGAAATCTTTCTGTAAAAAGCCTTCTTAAACTTTCGGCCATACTAATAGGCCTTGGAACCTTAATCCTACTTACAGGAGGTGCTGTACGTGGTTTAGGAAGCCTCTTAATTTTTACTGCTATTATGTTTTGGTTGTACAAATTTCTTTTAAAACCGTTGGCTAATAAATTCCAAAACAACACCTTGGTTTGGTTAGAGAACCAATACAAAAAGTTTGTCTCTTTTGCTTTAAGTAAATGGTGGTCTATCTTTTTTAGTGTAGGAACTTTTGCCTTATTAATTTTTGCTATTGCTAGTTTTGGAAACTCTGTAGCGTCCAAACGAACCAAAATTGAATTTTTTCCAGACAATAAGCCCAACCAAATTTTTGTATACATAGAATACCCACAAGGGACCAGTATAGAAAAGACCAATACCATAACCAAAAAAATAGAAAAAAGAGTTGCTGCAATTATTAACGACTCGGAATATATTCTTGACGGAGAAAACGTGCTGGTAGAGTCTGTAGTGTCCCAAGTAGGACAAGGAGCGGGTAATCCAGAAACCGACGGAGGTTCTTCCGCAGAAATGCCGCATAAAGGAAAAATTACTGCTTCGATGCGCGAATATAAATTTAGAAACGAAAAAGATTCTGAAATCTTGCGTGGAAAAGTGCAAGAAGGCTTAAAAGGTATCTATCCTGGGGTTTCCATTTCTATAGAGAAAGAAGCCGTAGGCCCTCCTGCTGGCCCGCCTATTAATATAGAATTGGCTGGACAGGATTACGATTTGCTAATCCAAACAGCCGAAAAAATGAAGCAGTTTATTAATTCTAAAAATATCGCTGGTATCGACGAATTAAAAATTGATGTAAACAAAGACAAACCTGCCTTAGAAGTATTAGTAGACCGCGAAAAAGCAGGCGAATTGGGAGTTAGTAATGGCTTGGTTGGATTGCAATTACGCCGATCTGTTTTTGGAGAAAAAGCAGGTATCTATAAATTGGAAGGCGACAACTACGATATTAATGTGCGCTTTAACCAAGAAAACAGATACGATAAAAGCGCTCTTTTTAACCAAAACATTACTTTTAGAGATCCTGCCACAGGGCGCTTAAAAGAAGTTCCTATTGCGGCCATTGCTTCGCAAAAGAACACCGCCTCCTACAGTGCTATAAAGCATAAAAATACGAGACGTGTGGTAACTATATATTCGGGCTTAAAACCTGGTTTTACGGATGCAGGGGCTATTGTTAGCCAAATTGTGGACGAGATGAACGGCTTCGAAAAACCAAAAGGAGTCAACTTTGATTTTACTGGACAAATAGAAGAGCAAAACAAACAACAAGCCTTTTTATTAAGTGCCTTTTTTATAGGTCTGGGGTTAATCTTTTTTATTCTAATTTTCCAGTTTAGTTCTATTTCTAAACCTACTATTATTATGATAGCTATTTTCCTAAGTCTAATTGGGGTGTTTGGAGGTATTGTAATTACTGGTGCACCTTTTGTTATTATGATGACCATGATGGGAATTATTTCTCTAGCTGGTATTGTAGTAAACAATGGGGTGGTACTACTAGATTACACCCAACTACTTATAGACCGTAAAACCGAGAAAAAAGGATTAGAAATAGGCACTTTACTCCCTAAGGAAGATGTAAAAGAAGCTATTATAGAAGGTGGTAGAGCGCGTTTACGCCCAGTAATTTTAACGGCCATTACTACCGTATTGGGGTTAATACCGTTAGCTATTGGATTTAATATCGATTTTTTCTCTTTGTTTTCTACTGGAGATCCTAAAATATATTTTGGAGGAGATAACGTAATTTTCTGGGGTCCTTTGGCTAAAACTGTAATCTACGGATTAATTGTAGCTACATTCCTAACCCTAGTAATTGTACCCGTATTGTTTTACTTAGTACACCGTTTTAAATTATTTTTAAGAAGAATACTAGGTAAAGAAGTACCTGTAGCTTAAAACAACCCCCTCTTTATATTATATTTTATAGTAAAGACAACAAATTTAAAAGTGATTTTTTCGCCCCACCAAAATCCGTTTTGGTGGGGCGAAAATTTTTAAACCTAGTGGGGTCTTAAAAAAAAGAATCGTAAAAATAGGATGTTTCTTTATAATACCTTTTAAAACTGGCTAGAACTAATCTAGTTTTGACGAACTTAATGAAATGACAACAAGTTTATAAGATGCATTACATAATTAACTTTAATTGTTTAATCAACTGTACCTTTAATTAAGGGTAACGTGATCTGTCTATTTATCTTAATTGCTATGACTTCTATATATTATAGGGTGTAGATAAGCATCTGTTTTACGAATTGTAAGACAAATATATTACCAAGTTATTAATGCGTTTGCGTTAGGGATTGCAGCGATTACCCAT
>CALGNG010000106.1 GCA_937958735.1 uncultured Aquimarina sp.
TCGTCAGTCTCCACTACAAACAAACAGCCTTGTTACCTTTCCTCTTTCACCCGTAGCTACCCTTTTGCTTAAAAACGAAAAGGTGCTGCGCAACATAATTAATTAAGCAAAAGTGGTGAATAATTTGAATTATGTAACATAAATTGGGCATAGCCTTAAGGAACGCATAGATTATTTACAACACATTTTTTTTCTTCTCAAAAAAATTAATGAATTACGGTTTTCCGCATAATATAATTTATAACACTTGTTATTTTTGGGTAAATATTAATTGATATCTCTAATCTAAATTCATAGAATATCAAGATATTAAATAATAATAATACAAATTACAAACAATTAAAATTTACAGTAAAATGAAAACCGAAGCTATTAAACCAGGTCCTAAACCTAAAAAGAATGATGGTACTCTTGATAAAAGGAGAAGAGACAATAAAAATACACCAGGTAATAAACCGACATTGAAGCCAAGTAAATCAACTAAGGGTAAATAATTGATTTTACTGGGTAACCTTCATCTTTTTATTTAGAACGGGTGGTAGGGTATTTCAATCTTAATGCGTTTTATAATAGAACCGAAAGTTTTACCATAAAAATTTTCAAAAAGTTAAGTTCTGTTTTAAAGAGTCATAAGTATTACTTATGACTCTTTTTTCTTAATCTGAAATACTGGAAGACAAAAATAAATATCTTGAAATTATAAAAAAACTGTCCTACAAAAGTTAGATAGTCCACATTTTTAAGCCCATTCAAAAGCTTCTGTAATTTCTTTATAAACTACGACTCCCCCTACTATATTAAGCCCTTTTTTAAGACCATCGTCAGCTTCACAAGCTTTTTCCCAACCTAAGTTTGCAATTTTTAGTGCATAAGCAAAAGTTACATTAGTAAGAGCCAAAGTAGATGTATAAGGCACTGCTCCAGGCATATTTGCTACAGAATAATGTACAATTTCGTCTATAATATAAATAGGATCTTCGTGTGTTGTTGGTCTAGTAGTTTCTACACAACCACCTTGATCTACTGCTACATCCACAATAACAGCACCAGGTTTCATGGTTTTAAGCATGTCTCGGGTAATTAAATTTGGTGCTTTTTTCCCTTTTAATAAAACACCTCCTATAATTAAATCATGAGTTTTTACATGCTCACGGATGTTGTATTCGTTAGAGAATTCGGTAACTACATTTGGTGGTAATATATCGTTTACATAACGTAATCGATCCATATTTACATCTAAAATAGTTACTTGTGCTCCTAAACCAGCAGCCATCTTTGCTGCCTCTACACCTACAACACCAGCTCCTAAAATCAATACTTTTCCTGGAGACACACCAGAGACACCTCCTAATAAAAGACCTCTTCCTTTTACAGGTTTTTCTAAATATTTAGCACCTTGTTGTATGGACATTCTACCAGCTACTTCGGACATTGGTGTTAACAAAGACAATCCCCCTTTCTTATCCTCTACAGTTTCGTACGCAATGCATACAGATTCGCTAGCTATCATTGCTTTGGTTAATGGCTCGCTAGACGCAAAGTGAAAGTATGTAAATACAATTTGGCCTTTTTTAATTAAGCTGTATTCTTTTTCTATAGGCTCTTTTACTTTAACAATCATATCTGCAATAGCATAGACTTCTTCTATAGTATTTAATATCGTTGCTCCAGCTTCTATGTATGCTTCATTAGAAAAACCACTATTAATTCCCGCTTCTGACTGCACAAATACTTTGTGATTATTTTTTATAAGTTCGAAAACGCCTCCAGGAGTCATGCCTACACGACTCTCATTATTTTTAATTTCACTTGGAATACCTACTTTCATTACCTAAATAATTGTTTTTATGAAAAAAATTATATAAAATATAATTACTTCATTATTAGTGTTAATTGTAATTTATGTAACCAAATGTGGTATAAAAACAATAAAAAAGAAAGGGTTTTAAATCAAATTTCACAAATAAGACACAGTATTCTCTTATTCACAAAAACAGTACTGAATATTAATTAAAATTTAAAAAACTATAGGAAAAACTATTAAATAAAAACTGTTTATGAGATACTTAGAGTAAATAGAATAACAAGTTATAATTAAAAAAAGTCTCCTAATATTAAGAGGCCTTAATTATCAATCAAAAGCATCGTTTAGTTTATAAAATTCGAGAAGAAATAGTTATTGTTTATGTTATAGGTCCTCATTCACATTATAGCAAAAAAATAACCAAGTATCTCGCCTAAGGCTCGGATTTAATATTATTGTGGGCCCATCAATAATGCTTTGCCCATAGCTACCAAAGGTGTTCCATCTTAACTTCATAAACTGTTTTTTGTTATTCCATACTGGCCTGCATAGCAAAATATAATAAAAATTACTAAGCAAACTTTCTACAGATAACAACAAAAAGCGACCTAATTAAAATAATTAAGTCGCTTTACAGGAGCAATTAGTTGTATTAGGATAATATATTATAAAATACGGGCAAAACCTAAGCCTATATTAATTAAGCAGATTGTACAGCTAAAGTTTCTGAAATTTCCATTTTATTATTTAAAATAGCTTTAGCCACTTGGATTACCGCATTTTTACTTGCCTTCGAATTTTCGTATAGCGAGTTGGTATAAAAGTGTACCCCTCGGGTTAACGATCCTACGGCATATAGGTTATCGTAATGTTCTCCCGTCATTCTTTTTACTAGCCCTGTTTCAAAATCCACATCTATCCCTCCTAACGGGTGGGCATTAATAAGTTCCGACTCTAGTAAATCTTTAATAAAAGGGTTTTCCATTTTATTAATATCAAAACCACCACCAGTACTATTTATAAGGTATTTACTAGTTAAGGTCTGGCTATTATTTACTTCTACACATTCAATTTCGAACTGTTCTTTTTTAGCATTGTACTCTATCCCAGCAAAACCCATATGTACTGTAAGTTGCTTACTTTCTAATGCTTCTAAAATTTTATAAGCATTTTGTAACGGGGTCGGGTAATCGTACATATTCCATAAGGTTCTGTACTTTTCGTCAAACTCCGTTTTAGCCTCAAAAGACATATGCTTCCATATACTACCCGAAATATCGTCTATAGCCTTTAGTACTGGAAAATAACTTACATTATCTTCTTCGGATCGTTTAATATTATTCTTTAAAATT
>CALGNG010000107.1 GCA_937958735.1 uncultured Aquimarina sp.
CTGGCGGCTTGTCTACACTGGATTTAGAGACTACTTTAAATAATGCCGAATATGGAAATTACAAGTTTTTATATTTATCGCCAGAGCGTTTACAACAGGAATTGGTTAGGAATCGCATTCAGAAAATGAATGTTAATTTAATTGCTATAGACGAGGCGCATTGCATTTCCGAATGGGGTCACGATTTTAGACCTGCTTATTTGCAATTGGATGTATTACGGGATATACAACCCAATGCTCCTATAATTGCTTTAACTGCTACAGCTACAACTAAGGTTCAAAATGATATTATAAAGCAATTAAATTTTAAGAAATATGATTTTTTTAAAACTTCGTATCATAGAAAAAATTTGAGCTATGGGATATACAAAACCCAAGATAAAACTTATTTACTCTTACAGATTTTAAAAAAACAGACTGGTAGCGCCATTGTCTATGTCCCTACTAGAAACCAGACCGAAGAAGTTTCGGCATTACTTAATAGATCCAATATAAAGGCGTTGCCTTACCACGGAGGGCTTACCAGCGAAGTAAAGAAAAAGCATTTTTGTTTATGGATGGACAGCTCTACTCCTGTTATAGTGGCTACCAATGCCTTTGGTATGGGAATTGACAAATCCGATGTTAGAATGGTTATCCACATGCATCTTCCTATGAGTATAGAAAACTATTTCCAAGAAGCAGGAAGGGCTGGACGCGATGGAAAACAGGCTTTTGCTTTATTATTACAAACAGGAAATACTTCGCAAAAATTAATTAAACAATTCGAATCCCAAACACCAGATTTAGATTTCATAAAATATACTTACCGTAAACTTTCTAGCTACCTACAAATAGGCTATGGGGAAGGTTTCGATCAAAATTATTCTTTACGTTTTTCCGACTTCTGTAATCGTTACGAACTATATAAAACCAAAGCTTATAATGCTTTGCAAATTCTAGATAAAAATAGTATCCTTCAATTTAAAGAGGTTTTTACACAAATTGTAAGTGTACAAATTACGGCAAGTGTTAATGTATTTCAAAATTTCACCAATAACAATCCTCAATTTACAGAATTAGGAGATTTTTTATCTCGATCCTATTCTGGAATATACACAAATCTAACCATAGTAGATGTTAGCAAAGTAGCTTCCAAAAACGGAATCTCGCAGGATAAGATTTTTTTGCTATTAGAAAAATTAGCACAACAAGAATTGATTGTTTTAGAAAGTAAAAAACACGATATAAATGTGCATTATTTACGTCCCAGAGAGGACAACATAGCTATTAACAGTGTTTCTAAGTATATTAAACATCACTTAAAATATAAAAAGAAAAAAATAGATGACATCTTAAAGTTTTTAGAGCTTACTACAACTTGTAAATCTAAATTCCTTTTAAGTTATTTTGGAGAGGAATCTGAAGATTGTGGTATCTGCTCTGCTTGTATTAAAAAAAACAAGACTATTCCCAAGAATAACACCGAAATAACTACCGCTATTTTAGCTATCTTAAAATTGGAGAATTTAGACTCTAGGACCTTAATTGATAAACTCCCTATATTTAAAAGCACTAATATTATAGAGGCCTTACAACAACTTTTATCAACCAATAAAATAAATATACAATCGGACAACACGTATTGTATCAAAAAATAATTAATGAAAGACTTACGAATTGTATTTATGGGTACGCCAGATTTTGCGACCACTACTTTAAAACACTTGCAGGATAACAATTATAATATAGTAGGAGTTATTACAGCACCAGACCGTCCCGCTGGGAGAGGTCAAAAGCTAAAAGCCTCTTCGGTTAAAGAATATGCTATTTCTGTAGGCATACCAATATTACAGCCTACCAATCTTAAAAATGAAGATTTTTTAGAAGAATTAAAGACCTTAGATGCAGATATCCAAATTATAGTAGCCTTTAGAATGCTACCTAAGCAGGTATGGTCCATGCCTAAACTAGGGACTTTTAACCTGCACGCCTCTTTATTACCACAATACAGAGGAGCTGCTCCTATAAACTGGGCTATTATTAACGGAGAAACCCAAACAGGAAACACTACATTTTTTATTGACGAAAAAATAGATACTGGAGCAATTATATTACAAGAAGAACTTTCTATCTCCGAAAACGAATCTGCTGGTAAACTACACGACAGGTTAATGTATAGTGGTGCTAAATTAGTGGCTACAACATTAGATTTAATTAGCAGCGGAAAATGCACAACTACTGCACAACCAGACTTTGAACCTAAAACAGCCTACAAGTTAAATAAAGAGAATACAAAGATCGATTGGGAAGCTACAGGGGAAACTATACATAATTTAATTAGAGGACTCTCCCCTTACCCATCTGCTTGGTGTTATTTACAAAACGAAACAAAAGAATTAAGCATTAAAATACATAAGGCCACTTTTATTAAAACAGAACCAACAACTAAAAAAATAGGAACTATTTTTATTGAAGACAAACAAATAAAAGTAATAGTAAGTAATGGTATCATAAAAATAGACAACCTACAGCTTCCTGGAAAAAAAGCAATGGACGCAAACGCCCTACTCAATGGTTTTCGCTTCGAATCTGCAGCTTATTTTTATTAAAAAAGACGCAAAAATCACAAATCATCAATTAATAATCGTTTTTTTATTAACAATTATTGGTACTTATTAACAAAAACTCTCAAAACGACTGTCGTTGCTTGCACGAGAAAGAAAAGCGTATAAATTTGTAAAACCTATAATCAAAATACGGTTATACATAAACCTAATTAAATCAATAAATTATGAACAAAACTGAATTAATCGACAGTATAGCTGAAAAAGCTGGTATTACAAAGGCAGCAGCTAAAATCGCATTAGAAACATTTTTAGGGGATATAGAAGGTACTCTTAAAAAAGGAGATCGTATCTCTTTAGTTGGCTTTGGTTCTTGGTCAGTTTCTCAAAGAGCTGCTCGTGACGGAAGAAACCCTCAAACTGGAGCTACTATTAAAATTGCTGCAAAAAATGTAGTAAAATTTAAAGCTGGTTCTGAATTATCAAATGCTGTAAACTAATCCAATTATAGTATATATAGTTTCTCAAAAAAGACTGTCTTATTTGACAGTCTTTTTTTTCTAATTTCTCAAAAAAACATCAACACTTAATCGATTAAAAATGCATTATATCGAACAATTAAAAAATCATTTAAAACGTTTTTTTATTACAGCCAGTAAATAAACGCACTTAATCACTTATTTAATAAGGGTTTAACAATAAATTAATATTCAATTACTAATTTATCAAAATTAAACAACATCAAAAGTGTTTTAAAATAGGATTATTCTTACTTAAATTTACATCGCTCACCTTTTAACTATTTAATTTTATGTTACTTACCAAAATAAAATCTGGTAGTGTTTTGTTAGCAGAACCATCAATAATAGGGGACAGTCAATTTCAGCGTTCCGTTATTCTAATTACTGAATATAAGAAAAGTGGAGTCATTGGGTTTATCACCAATAAACCTCTTTCTTATACCATTTCGGAGATCTTACCCGATGTTACGGAAGAATTTCGTATATATTGTGGTGGCCCTGTAGAAAAAGAGAATCTTTATTTCTTGCATACCTGTCCAGAGCTTATTCCTAATAGCATCCAAGTTTGTGGAGAAATACATTGGGGTGGAGATTTTTCTGTAGTCGCCGATCTAATAATAAATAAAAAAATAACGCCTAGTGATATTAAATTTTTCTTAGGATATACTGGTTGGCATGACAACCAATTACACGAAGAGGTAAATAACAATTCTTGGATAGTCCAAAACGATATATGTGCAAAACCTTTAATTAAAGACAATACAGACTGTTATTGGAAAAAATCCTTAAATTCTCTTGGAGGAGAATATATGTTGTGGTCTAACGCCCCAGAAAACCCCAACCTTAATTAATTAACTTAACCTTATTTTTACGTTAATTAGTTGGACTAATTTATTGGCTACGGTATTTCCATAGCTCTTTTTTCGATAATTACTAATACTTGTAATACCTGTAATTACATTAGTCACAAATAATTCATCTGCTTTTTGAAGCTCGAAAGTAGAAATGGAGTCTTCTACAAAAACAAAGTCTTCATTTTTTTTAAGTAAGTCTATTATTTGTTTTCTAAAGACACCTTTAATACAACCATCCTTTATAGGGGTAGTCTTAATTGTGTTACCTTTTACCAAAAATATATTACCATTAATAGCCTCTACCACCTTCTTGTCTGTATTTAACAGCAATAAATTATGGAACTCATTTTCCTTAGCAAAAATACCTGCTAATACATTTAAGCTTCTATTATTAGTTTTTAAGGTAGATAATAAATCCTTAGCTAAATAATGATCTTTAAATAATTCTATACGATAGCCTTCTTCTTTAAAATTATTATTTACATAAAATGGATTGTCTATTTTCTTAATAGCAATAAAGAAACCTACTCCATTACTGTTAGGAGTATACAAACCATCACTATCCCTATAAACACTTAATTTTACACGTACACATTGTGCGGAAGGTAAACCATGGCTTGCAATAGTATCTTTTATCTGCTTTTCTAGATATTCTAATGTAAAATCCATAGGAATACGCATCCTTAGAATACGCATAGAAGCCATAAGCCTAAAATAATGATCTTCCCAAAATAAAACCTTGGAACCATTTACCCTTATAGTTTCGAAAAGAGCATCGCCATAAGCAAAACCTCTATTAAACACACTTAGTTTTGCGTTAGCATTTGAAACTATTTCTCCATTAAAATTTATCATAAAAAAAGCCCTTACAAAGAAGGGCAAATATACGTTTATGTGATCAAATTAATTAAACAGATCCCAAGATTTGCTTTAAATTACCTATAGTATTTTCCCAAAGCATTTTATTCTCCTCTAATTCATCTTCATCAGAAAAATCGGTAATCATTAAAGATACATCTTTAGTAATTTCATCTACCTCTATACGAATTTCAAAATAACAATCCTCATCATCTTCATCATAATCCCACTGAAATCTAACTTTTTCGTTTGTTTTTTTAGACAAAAGCTTAGCTGTTTCCTCGCTATCGTCCCAAATAAAAGTAAAGCTTTCACCTCTAGAGTTTACATTATCCGCAAACCATTCCGACAAACCAGAAGGAGACGATATATAATTGTAAAGCATCTGCGGTGACGCATGTATTAAAAACTCTAATTCGTATTTAATTTTATCGGACATATTTATAACCTTGTTTGACCGCCAATATATCGATTAATTATTGTCTTCGCAAAGTAAAACTAGTATTTTAGGACTATCTAAAATTAAAATATTTATTTGCTATTTAATTTTGTTTAAGAGAATATATGTTAATATATTTGCAGCCGCTAAAAACCACACTTTAGGTTCTTAGTAACTTTGGCGAGGTAGCTCAGTTGGTTAGAGCGTCGGATTCATAACCCGGAGGTCGGGGGATCGTGCCCCCCTCTCGCTACATCTTAAACCCCTTGTTTTACAAGGGGTTTTTTTTATGAATTTTTAACTAATTTTAAGTTAGAATACACTTTTTGATTTTTTTGCAAACTTTTTTTATTGCAAGTTTAGTAACGAAAAGAGATCTAATAAAAACCTTAAACCCGTTTAATTTTATTAACTACTAAGTATAGCAATATTAATCAACTATAAAGCATTAATTTTTAATTCTACACAGACCTTTTGTAGTATTTATTTCTTCTATAAAATTTCTAGTAATTGTTTAGAAGTATAGTATTCAAAAATGCGTTTTTTAAGTGTGAAATCTTTATTTAGCATAATAGTTGCTGGCAAAGAAAAAGGAACTCCTCCTCG
>CALGNG010000108.1 GCA_937958735.1 uncultured Aquimarina sp.
AGGTAATATCTGCATCTTCAACGGCATATTCGGTAATTTTTTCTAGAGGTACTTGGCGCATCGAAAGTTGATTTTTTCCTTTTTTGCCAATAAGTTCTGTAATGCTAACAGGAGTGTAGTTTAAGTAAGTTTCTGCTAATACGTCCATGTTGTGGCGCATGTCTGGGTTAATCAAATAATGGGCTAACATAGTATCGAAGAGTGTTCCTTTAATAGAGACTCCGTATTTGTCTAATACTTTAATGTCGTATTTTAAATTTTGTCCAATTTTTTGAATGTTTTCATTTTCGAAAAAAGGCAATAATTCTTTAATAAGAAAAAGGGCTTCCTCGAAGTTTTCGGGAAAAGGAAGATAAAACCCTTTTTGTGCTTCCCAAGAAAATGCAATTCCTACTAGTTGTGCTTCCAGTGTGTCTAGGCTAGTGGTTTCCGTATCAAAGCAAACTGCTTTTTGTAGATTTAGTTGTTCTAGGAATAGTTGTAGTCCCATACCAGGGTGTATGGTTTGGTATAAGTGGCTAGTGCTAGAGATAGTAGCTCTAGAGCTAGTTGTTTGGGGTGTGGTTTCTGTATTGGAGGTTTCAAATAAAGAAAATTGTCCAGCACCTGCTGTGTTTTGGGATCCAGCCTTGGATGGTTTTACGGTTTCGGTAGTTCCGGGTTTGCCATCGGCATCAAAAAGTTTAAAGAACTGATCTTTCATTCTGCGAAATTCCAACTCTTCGAAAAGGGTTGTTACTTTTTCGGCATCGGGAGCAGTAAGCTCGTAAGAGTTGGCATCAAAGGTAACGTCGCAGTTTAGATCTATAGTGGCTAATTTTTTAGAAAGCAACCCTAATTCGGCATTAGCAATTACTTTTTCTTTCATTTTGCCCTTTAGTTTATCGGTGTTTTCTAGTAGACCTTCCATGCTTCCGTAGGCAGCAATAAATTTTTTGGCCGTTTTATCCCCAACACCTGGTAGCCCAGGTATATTGTCTACAGCATCCCCCATCATTCCTAAATAATCAATTACTTGTTCTGGGTGTTCTACGTCAAATTTGGTTTTTACTTCTTCGATTCCCCAAATTTCGATACCATTACCCATGCGAGCTGGGCGGTACATATAGATGTTTTCGGAAACCAATTGGGCGTAATCCTTATCTGGAGTTACCATGTATACTTTAAAGTCTTCTTTTTCGGCTTGTTTGGCTAAGGTGCCTATTAAATCATCTGCTTCCACGCCCTCTTGTTCTATAATAGGTATGTGCATGGCCTTTAAAATTTCTTGGATATATGGGACTGCTATCCGAATAGCTTCTGGAGTTTCGTCTCTATTGCCTTTGTATTCGGGAAAAATTTCTGTTCTGGCTGCACTCCCTCCTTTGTCAAAAGCTACTGCAAGGTATTCTGGTTTTTCACGACGTATAACGTCAAGTAAAGAATTGGTAAATCCCATAATAGCCGAAACATCCATTCCTTTACTGGTAATTCTAGGGTTTTTTATTAAGGCGTAATAGCCGCGAAATATAAGTGCAAAAGCATCTAGTAAGAATAACCTTTTTGTAGATTCCATTGAGAAAAAATTTTAATGTAAATTTAATAGGGGATGAAGATACAATTCTTACCTTCAGTTCTGAAAATAAGCTTTAGGGTTTTTTTAGAATAGCTGTAAAAAAGAAATGCTACCGTTTTACCGATAGCATTTCACCCCAAAATAAAAATTGCAAGATTTAAAGCTTACAATATATTAAAACACTAAAAGTGTATGTTTCTTTAATAACAATGTAAAAATAAGGCTAATTTTTTGAATTATCTTAATTCTTACCAAGTGGTAAGTTAGTTTTTTTATTTTTTTACTAATAATCAATGATTTGACAAAACTAATTATAATAATTTTTGTAGTCTTTTTCCTAGAATCCTTGTTTTTTTCGTTGGGAATCAAATTCTTTAGGTTTAACAGGCTATTCATAAAGATCGTTTTCGCTTATACGCTGTTGTCTTTTTCTTTTTTAGGGTATCAATTATTTAAGTACGATAGGTCTTTGGGAGCATCTCATAGTTTTTATTGGGCAGTGGGTAGTATGGTAGCGCATATGGTTCCTAAAATTGTAGCAATTGTAGTGGGTTTGTTTATGTGGTTTCTAAGCCTTCCACTTTCTTTTGCCGCAACTAATACAACTTCTGTAGAGCGTAGAGAATTTATAGGGAAGTTAAGTTTAGGAATTGCGGCGATCCCATTTTTAGGGATTTTACATGGCCTTTGGATAGGTAAGTATAATTTTAGAGTTATTTCTAAAACACTTTTTTTTGAAGATCTACCAGATGCTTTTGATGGCTTTAAGGTATTGCAGATTTCAGATCTACATTCAGGTAGTTTTGATAATAAAGAAAAGATCGCTTATGCTGTAGATTTGATAAACGAGCAGGATGCCGATTTGTTTTTGTTTACAGGAGATATTGTAAATACTAAGGCAGAGGAGTTTTTGCCATGGGTAGATACTTTTAAGGGATTAAAAGATTTTACTTATGGTAAGTATTCTGTTTTAGGAAATCATGATTATGGCGAATATGTTCTTTGGCCTTCTGTAGAAGCTAAAGAAGCCAATTTTAAATCGATAAAGGACTTACATAAAAAAGTAGATTTTAATTTGTTGCTTAATCAGAATGTTAGCATTAGTAAGGATGGAGCTAGTATTAAGTTAATAGGAGTAGAGAATTGGGGGAAGAATTTTAAACAGGCAGGAGATTTAGAGTTGGCTTCGAAAGGGGTAGGGGTTAAGGATTTTAAAATATTGATGAGTCATGATCCTTCGCATTGGGAGTATGAGGTTAAGAACCATTCTAATAATTACCATTTAACTTTGGGAGGGCATACGCATGGTTTGCAATTTGGTATAGAAATCCCAGGTATTATTAAATGGAGTCCTATAAAATATATGTATAAACAATGGGCTGGTTTATACGAACATTTAGGAAGGTATGTATATGTAAATAGAGGCTTTGGGTTTCATGCATTTCCAGGTAGAGTAGGTATCTGGCCAGAAATTACTGTTTTAGAGCTAAAGAGAAGGGTGTAGGATTTATGGTTTTTGCTAACTATTAAACTGTATCTTTGCAAAAAATTACAGTATGACTAAGCCAAGCAATACCAATAGAAAGCCAAATAAAGGAAAACGTTCTGGAAAAAGTGTTCAGGAAAAAATTCATAGCGCTCCTAAAGGGAAACGCCCCGTGGCTAGTAAAACTTCGACCAACGATCCTGACAGTATTCGTTTAAATAAATACATCTCTAATTCTGGAGTGTGTACTAGGCGCGATGCAGATTTGTATATTTCTACAGGTAGTGTGCGAGTTAATGGAGAGGTAGTTACCGAAATGGGATACCGTGTAAAGTTAACAGATGTAGTTCGTTTTGATGGACAGACGGTTAACCCAGTTAAGAAATCTTATATATTATTAAATAAACCAAAAGGTTTTACTATTTCTGCAACAACTACTAACGAGAAAAAATCGGTACATGCGATTACTCAAAATGCAGCAAAATCTCCAATGAAACCTGTAGGGAAAATGGAAAGAAATACTTCTGGTCTTATTTTATTGTCTAACGACGATTCTTTCTTAGGGGCTTTAAATAGTTCTGGACGTATGCGCCAGATATACCATGTAGAGTTAGATAAAAACTTTTCTAGAGTAGATTTTGATAAAGTTTTAGAAGGACTTCATATAGATAATAATATAGTAAAGGTGCATGACCTGCAATATATCGAAGATTCTAAAAAAGAGGTAGGAATACAATTAAATTCTCAAAAAAATAAAATTGTAACTCGTATTTTTGAAAAGTTAGGATATACTATAACACGTATGGATCGTGTAGTATTTGGAGAGCTAACAAAAAAAGACTTGCCTCGTGGTCGCTGGCGCGAGCTTACGAAGCAAGAACTAATTAATATTAAGATGATGGCTTAATAAGCCTATTATCGGGTATAAGATCTATTGCCGTTACTTGTTGTAGAAGCATAACTTCTTGTAGTTTTTCTACTGTTATTAGTAGTGCTTCTGGTAGCGCGACTGGTTCTAGTATTAGGGGTGCTTTTTCTAGGAACATACTTTTTGCTTGTTCTGGTAGAATAACTTCTTTGGTTGGTCTCTCTTCTGGTAACAGGCCTTTTAGAATAATACCTGTTATTAGTATTATTGTAGTAATTGCTTTTATTAGAATAGTAATATCTAGTAGTATGTTGTCTGTCGTTATTATAATGCTTAGGTCTAGGCGTGTACTGTCTAGAGTGTATGTTATAACTGTGTCTGTTAGCAGAATAATGCCTTCTGTATGGGGTAGTGTTAACCACACATC
>CALGNG010000109.1 GCA_937958735.1 uncultured Aquimarina sp.
GAAGACGCTGGTAGTGAGTAATAACGATGGTAGCGTTATCCTTGCTTTTTAACTTATTTACACCATTTGCAACGATGCGCAACGCGTCAATATCTAAACCAGAATCAGTCTCATCTAGAATAGCAAGTTTAGGCTCTAACATGGCCATTTGAAAGATCTCGTTACGTTTTTTTTCTCCACCAGAAAAACCTTGGTTTAATGATCGAGATAAGAATTTACTATCAATTTCTAATAATTCCGATTTTTCTTTAATCAATTTTAGCATTTCACGAGCAGGCATGTCTTCCTGTCCACGCGCTTTACGCGTTTCGTTAATAGCTGTTTTCATAAAGTTAGTAACCGATACTCCTGGGATTTCTACTGGGTACTGAAAAGATAAAAACACTCCTTTATGCGCTCTTTCTTCCGCAGATAACTCCTCAATATCTTCTCCTTCTAAAAGAATTTCGCCCGAGTTTACTTCGTATTCCTCTTTTCCAGCAATTACAGAAGCTAAGGTACTTTTACCAGCACCATTAGGTCCCATTATTGCGTGTACTTCTCCTGCTTTTACGCTTAGATTCAAACCTTTTAATATGGCTTTATCTTCAATACTTGCGTGTAAATCTTTAATCTCTAACATTTGCTTTTCTTAGTATGGAAAACACTACATAGACTTTCGTTAATCTAATGTTATTCCGGAACGTTTATTTCTATTGAATTTTCTACTTCTTTTGTTGGGGAAACTACAGGTAGTACTTCTACAATTTCTTTAATTTCTACTACTTTATCCCAACCTTCTTTAGCTGTATTATCTTTAATAATTCCTTTTACTCTTACAGGTACCATGTCGTATTCTGTATTTTTCATTGGAGTTACCTTTGCTGTTAATTCTTTGGCTTTGTCGTCCAAAACAACACCATAAATAAAAGTATCACCTTTAAGTACTGCGGCATCGGCTACATTTATAAATTCGGCCTTGATGATTTCTAAATCTTCTACTGCAGTAGCATTTTCGATATTGCTATCTTCTTTTTTCCCTTCATTCTTACAAGAGGTTAAAGCAAAGAAACTACAGCTTAAAAGAATCAGTAAATTTTTCATAAAAATTGATTTAAATAATAATTAGTGAGTTAATATAAAATTTGAATGAAAGTAATCCTTATATCGCTTTTATCCTACAGAACCCTCTAAACTAATCTCCAACAATTTCTGAGCCTCTACTGCAAACTCCATTGGTAATTTATTTAAGACATCTTTACTAAATCCGTTTACGATTAACGCAATGGCTTTTTCGGTCTCTATACCCCTTTGGTTACAATAAAATATTTGGTCTTCACCAATCTTACTCGTTGTTGCTTCGTGCTCTATTTGAGCTGTTTTATTTTTGGCTTCTATGTACGGAAACGTATGTGCACCACATTCATTACCCATTAATAACGAATCACATTGAGAAAAATTTCGTGCGTTTTCTGCTCTAGGGCTAATTTGTACTAATCCTCTATAAGAGTTCTGCGATTTTCCTGCCGATATACCTTTAGAAATAATGGTGCTCTTGGTGTTTTTCCCTAGATGAATCATCTTAGTACCAGTATCTGCTTGCTGATAATTATTAGTTACCGCTATCGAATAAAATTCTCCTACAGAGTTATTTCCTTTTAAAATACATGATGGGTATTTCCAAGTTACAGCAGATCCTGTTTCTACTTGAGTCCAAGAAATTTTGGCTCCATTTTCGCAAAGTCCTCTTTTAGTAACAAAATTAAACACTCCCCCTTTTCCTTCTTTACTACCAGGGAACCAATTTTGAACCGTAGAATATTTAATTTCTGCATCGTCTAAAGCTATTAGCTCTACTACCGCTGCATGCAATTGGTTTTCATCTCTACTTGGAGCGGTACACCCTTCCAAATAACTTACATAACTACCTTGATCCGCCACCAATAAGGTACGCTCGAACTGTCCTGTACCTCCTTGGTTAATCCTAAAGTATGTAGATAGCTCCATTGGACATCTTACACCCTTGGGTATGTAACAGAAAGATCCATCTGTAAATACAGCCGAGTTTAAGGCTGCATAAAAGTTATCTGTTTTAGGGACAATTGATCCTATATATTTTTTCACTAACTCTGGATGCTCTTGAATGGCTTCCGAAATAGAACAAAAAATAATTCCTTTTTCGTTTAATGTTTTCTTAAAAGTAGTTGCTACAGAAACCGAGTCTACCACAATATCTACAGCTACACCACTAAGCTTTTTTTGCTCGTCCAAAGAAATCCCTAACTTCTCAAAAGTAGCTAGTAATTCTGGATCGACATCTTCTAAGCTTTTGTTCGGATCTGCTTCTTTAGGAGCCGAATAATAACTTATAGCCTGAAAATCTGGCTTATCGTATTTCACATTAGCCCACTCAGGCTCTTCCATAGCACTCCAAATCTTAAAAGCATCTATCCTCCAGTCTGTCATCCATTGAGGTTCGTTCTTTTTCTTAGAAATAGCACGTACCACATCTTCATTCAATCCTATAGGAAAAGTATCCGATTCTATATCTGTATAAAATCCGTACTCATACTCTTTAGTTTCGAGTTCCTTCTTTAAATCGTCTTCTGTAAACTTGCTCATATTTAGAGTTTAAGTCTTAAGTTTTGCACTAGAATTAGCTCTAGACACACCCCTTAAATTCTCTTTATAGTTTGTATTTTTTATTCTATCTCAAGATTTTCGATTATAACGAAAAGCTTTCTCCACAACCACAGGTGCGACTTGCATTGGGGTTATTAAATTTAAAACCAGTACCATTTAACCCTCCAGAATACTCTAAAGTCGTACCAATCAAATACAAAAAGCTTTTTTTATCTACAATAATGCGCACATCATTATCTTCAAAAACTTTGTCTTCGTCTTCTTTACTTTTATCAAACGTTAAATCGTAAGACAATCCAGAACAGCCACCACTTTTAACGCCTACGCGCACAAAATCTGTAACCACATCAAAGCCATCGTCCTTCATAAGCTCTATTACTTTCTTTTTTGCTGTGTCTGAAACTTTAATCATTTTACTTAAAATTTGATGATGCAAATATACGACATAAGTAGCTTTTTGGCATACTAACTTACACTTAATACTTATCTATTAATTGGTTTTACTTATCAGTATTCCAAATCAAAAAGGAAATTTTATGCTTTTAACTACGATACTCGAAATATATAATGCGTTATATTAAAAAAAACACAAATAAAGAGGCTTTTATTTTTAAGAAAGCTTAAACAGCCCATAAGTTGAAAAAATATGATATTTTTGCACTCTCTATTTTGGAGATAAAAAAATTAATAAGTAAGTGGCTTACGCCAGAAATTTAAAAGAAGTAAAATGAAAGTAGCTGTAGTAGGTGCTACCGGAATGGTAGGTACCGTTATGTTGAAAGTATTAGCGGAAAGGAATTTCCCTGTAACAGAGTTAATCCCTGTTGCCTCGAAGAAATCTGAAGGAAAAAAGATTTCGTATAAGGGCAAGGATTACGCTTGTGTAACATTAGATACTGCTGTAACAATGAAACCAGATGTGGCTTTATTTTCTGCAGGTGGTGACACTTCTTTGGAATGGGCACCTAAATTTGCCGAAGTGGGTACCGTAGTAGTAGACAACTCTTCTGCATGGCGTATGGATCCAACTAAAAAATTAGTTGTTCCAGAAATTAATGGAAGCGTTTTAACTGCCGAAGATAAAATTATTGCCAACCCTAACTGTTCTACAATCCAGTTAGTAATGGCCTTATCTCCATTACACGATAAATATAAGATGAAGCGTTTAATTATTTCCACTTACCAATCTGTATCTGGTACGGGAGTAAAAGCAGTAC
>CALGNG010000110.1 GCA_937958735.1 uncultured Aquimarina sp.
TACTTAGCAACTTTTTAATGAACTACACTACTTGCGTAGCGGGGTGCAAAACTACAACTTCTTTTTACTTTAACAAGCTCTTTTTTCTACTTTATTTTTATTTGTTTTTTAATCGCTTGCTTTTAGATACTTACAAGACGTATTTGTTGAGTTTTTACTGGTTTTACTGCTTAAAAACTCTTTTTTAAGAGGTAATTTAGAGTGTAGATTACCCAATAACTTACTTTTAAACCAAAATACATCCTCTAATTAATCTCTTCTATTAAACTCCCACAAGTTAACATGTTCTCTCCATAGTAAGGATTCTTAATCTGTTTTCCCTTACTTAACCAAATTGCTCCTTTGTTATTATTGGCCATAGGACATTTTATAACATAAAGCCTTTCTGTGGGCGATTTAATATCCATAGCAAGAGCTACCATATTTTCGTTTAAAATTATTAGATAGGCTCTTTGTTTTTTTAAGTCTAAGTTCGAAGCTATTGCGGATAGCATTTTAATACTCTTTAACAAATAATACTTTTCTTTATTACCCAAACTATTTATTTTTATATCTTTTAATTTATCTGCTGTTTCTTTCGCTAAAATAGAGACTTGATTTACGTTGCTATCCACAAAAGCATCTTCCATTTTAAGATAAGGCTTTAATGCTGATTGAAATGATTTTGATAATTTCAATTTAATCTTTGGAATTGTAATAGGTTTACTATTTACAAAATTTTCTTGATTTCCTGAACGCCCTCGATTACTTGTTTCATGAATTGTACTGGACTTGTTCATCATCGATTTTTTTCCTTGTAACTGTGCTGCGGCATCAACTGTAAACGTTCCATTGGTTACAATTTCGTCTCCTTTTTCTAAACCCGAAGTAACCACGTAGTTTTCTCCTTTACGTAAACCAATAGTTACCTCTCTCATTTCAAAAACAGCCTCTTCTTGGTGGAGCTTAACATAAACCAACGAGCGTTCTCCTGTCCACAAAATAGCACTCGCAGGAACAATCAATAATTCTTCTGTAGCCTGTGTTTCACCTTTTATTTGTCCAGTAACAAACATTCCTGGTTTAAATAAATTTTCTTTATTATTTAGTGTAGCCCTTATTGTTACTGTTCTTGTGTTATTATTTAAAATAGGGTCTATAAAAGAAATAACGGCATCAAATTCTTTATTTGGATAGGCGTTTACCTTAACCTTAATCTCCATTCCTTTTTCTAACTGTGAGATTTGATTTTCGTAAGCATCAAATTCTGCCCAAATCGTAGCCAAATTTGTTACTTCAAAAATAGAGTGGCCATCCATTATATGAGCACCTTCGTTTACTATAATTTCCGATACCACACCCGACACATGGGAATAGATCGTAAATCGTGTGGTAACTTGTCCTGTTTTTTCTATGATGGATAATTGATTATCGTGAATTTTCCAATTCTTGAATTTATTACGAACCGCTTTATATAATTCTGGTTGCGACGTTCTAAGTCTATAAGATGTAATTAATTCTTGTTGTGCTGCAATAAGTTCTGGCGAATAGATTTGGGCTATAGCTTGCCCCATTTTTACGCGTTGTCCTAACGAATTGATATATAATTTTTCTATACGACCATTAAAATGAGAGGGCTGTGTGGCTGTCTCCTTTTTATTTACAACCATTTTTCCCGATAATTTTATAGAACTATCCCCTACCATATCCTTACCTACAATACTGGTTTTAATATTAGCCAATGCCATCGCATTTTCGGTTAACTTAAATTGGTCTGTTAACAAGCCATCGCTTCCTCTTTGGACTGGAATTAAATCCATTCCACAAATAGGACAATCTCCAGATTCTAAATGCATTATCTGTGTATGCATAGAACACGTCCACTTTTGATTGTTACTTGCAATGGCTTCATGATTATGGTTTCTCTCTTTTTCTGAGGCTTCGCCAAAGAGCAACGATCCTAAAAATAGACCTACCGCTAATATTACGAGATAAATTATATATTTTTTCATTTTATATATTTTTCGTTTCTTAATCCAAATACTTTAATTTACTATATTTTTTAATAAACAAAAGACCTACTTCCTTGTCTACTGAATTAAATAATTAATAATTGCGACTTGTTTATAGTAGATCTCTACAGACTGGATTTGATTTATCTGAAACTTCAATTGTAGTTCTTGAATATCCAATACATCATTAAAATCTATAGTCCCTGTTTCATAATTCTTAATAAGGATTTCTTCGGCATCGATAGCCTGTTTTAAATTTTTCTCTTGTGTACTATATTTTATTCGCGCTTGGTTGCGTTGCGATATCACTTTAGCTAAAGTCGATTCTAAAACATTTAACCTATTGTCTTTTTCTGCTGTTATTTCTAATTGCCTTAATTTGTTTTGTTTACTTTTAGAGTCGTACTTTTTATAAAAAAAAGGAATCGACACCAAAAGCATAGGCATAAAAATATCTTTACCATTGTCGCTAAAATTTAAACCAGAACGCTCGGAAACTGGCACGTAATTTAGCTCTAAACCAATCCTAGGGTTTCGCTCTGCTCTGTTCAATAATTCAGACTGTACTATAGACTTATAGAGTTTATCATATTTAAGCAACTCTGGGTTTAGTTCTAAAGCATCTTCTGAATAATTGATGTCTTTAGCTGGTAATAATAGTTTTTTACTGATTGTTACTGCTATGGCTCCTTTTCTATTAAGTAATTTATTAAAAGTGGTCTGCTCTCCTAAATAGGCCTCTGCTAATACCTCTTTTTGTTGCTGTAATTCATTCTGTCTAATTTGTAATCGCAATACATCTACCGCGGAGGCTTTTCCCACTTCTATAGAAGTAAGGGCTAGCTTTTCGTAGGTTTGCAATAGTTGCATATTCTTATCTAGTATTTTTTGTTTTGCTTTTATAGCATATAGCTTGTAATATAATAACGAAACAGCTAAAGCTAATTTGCGTTTTGCTATTACAATTTCTACATATTCTGCCTCTGCCATAGAACTGGCATAATTCTCTCTAGCTGTAATGGTTCCAAACCAAGGCAACATTTGCCTTGCGTAAAATCGTGCGCGTTGTGCTCCTGTTCTGGTTTCTGGTTCGCTTACAAAATATCCAGCACCAAATTCCGTATTAGGAATCCAGTCGGCCTCGTTCACTTTTTCTTCTGCTATACTATGGCGAAGATTATAGGCTTTAATTTCTGGACTGTTCGCTTCTGCTTCTTTAATATAAGACTGCAATTCTTGCCCTTGAATTGAAAGATAAAAGAATATAGAGTATAAAAAAGAGATGTTCTTTATTAGAGATTTTATGCTATGATTCTTCATTATTCTTCGTTTTTTATTCATATTCTATATTACCTATTCTTTTTTCTTTTAAAGAAAAACTCTTCCTTCCAGCTATATAATACCGGCACTATAAAATAAGAAGTAATATCTATGACCATTCCTCCAAAAATTGGAATTGCCATAGGCGTCATAATATCGCTTCCTTTTCCTTTAGATGTTAATACAGGAAGCAGAGCTAGAATTGTTGTTATACTAGTCATTAAACAAGGTCTAATTCTTTTTTTGGCAGCTTCTAATGCGGCTAGTCTAATACTTTTTATATCTTGAGGTTTTTCCTTATTAAAAGTTTGTTGCAGGTAGGTAGCCATAACTACACCATCGTCTGTAGCAATACCAAATAAAGCAATAAACCCTACCCAAACGGCTACACTTAAATGGATTGTTTTTATATTGAATAAGTCTCGCAGATTTTCTCCAAAAAAACTAAAATTAAAAAACCAGTCCTGCCCATACAACCAAAGCATAATAAATCCTCCTGCGAAAGCTACAGCAATTCCCGTAAACACCATTAGAGATGTGGTCACAGATTTAAACTGAAAATACAAAATCAAAAAGATTATAGCTAGTGCTAAAGGCACCACGACAGATAATGTTTTTTCTGCTCGTAATTGATTTTGATATGCTCCTGTAAATTGATAACTAATTCCTTTAGGAACTATTAACTCGCCAGTCTCTATTTTTTGTAGAAATAAAGCCTGTGCATTTTCTACCACCTCAACTTCTGTAAAACCATCTAACTTGTCAAACAGCACATATCCTATTAAAAATGTGTCTTCGCTTTTTATTACTTGTGGCCCTTGTTCGTAACGAATCTCCACTAATTCCCCTAAAGGGACAGGCTTACCTTTTTCTACAGGAACATATATTTTTTTTAGATCGTCTGGATTACTTCGTAATTCTCGTGGATAGCGCACCCTAATTCCATAGCGCTCGCGACCTTCTACAGTTTGCGTAACTGGCTTCCCACCAACAGCTACTTGCAAAACTTGTTGGACGTCCATAATAGATATACCGTATCGCGCTAGCTGCTCTCGTTTAATATCTATTAACAAATAAGGTTTACCCACAATACGGTCTGCAAAAACTGCTTGTTTTTTTACACCCCCTACTTTCTTTAGAATAGCTTCCAATTGCAATCCAAAATTTTCTATTTGTTTTAAATCTTGCCCTTTTACTTTTATTCCCATAGGAGCTCGCATTCCTGTTTGCAGCATTATAAGTCGGGTTTCTATAGGTTGTAGTTTGGGTGCAGAAGTTACTCCTGGTAATTGGGTTACTTTTATAATTTGATTCCAAATATCATCGGGACTATTTATCTCTGGTCTCCAATTACGATAGTATTTGCCATGGTTATCTTCTATTAAATGGCTAGCCTTTATAGTAAAAGGATCTTTCTGTTTAGACACATCATAGGCAATATTTTTATTATCGAAATCTGTATTAGGGTTAATTACCAGATTCCCGTTTACAGTAATAAAAAGCCCCTCTTTATTTACTTTGTAACGTTGCTTTTTCCCTTTTGCATTATGCATATATTCAGATTTATACTGAATCATATTTTCGTACATGGAT
>CALGNG010000111.1 GCA_937958735.1 uncultured Aquimarina sp.
AGTATTATCTGCTATACGCTTATCTAACAATACACCATTATATACATCTCCTTTTTTAAGGATTAACTTTCTCGCTAATTGCTCGTCCGTATAAACACTGTTCCCTATAAAACTAATATCTCCAAAGTAATAGCGTTTTCCTTCTTCTATATTTAATTGTAATGCAATATTTTCTTCTCCTTCTATAATAGAATCGCTTACAATTCTAGCATCTCTATATCCTTTTTCTTTATACTTTTCTATAATTTTTTCTTTCCCTTCTTTATAGTCGTCTTCTATAAATTTAGAGCGTTTCCAAAAACGAAATGGGTTTTTACGTTTTGTCTTTTTTAAGTATTTTCTAATTTTAGCATCGGAAATTTTATCGTTACCAACAATTGCAATACTATCTATTTTTACACGAGCTCCTTTATCTACTCGCACTACCATATTTACGGCATTTTTCTCTATAGTGTCTTTTACTTTCGAGGTATTAATAAGCACCTTAGTATTTAAATATCCTTTTTTTCGATATTCGTTTCTAATGTAGTTATTAGTTGTCGTTATTAGATTTTCGGTAACTTTAGTACCTTTGGTAAGTTCGTTATCTTTTATAAAACTAGAATTTTTGGATTTACTTACTCCAACAATTTTAACTTCGTTTAGCACGGGTACTTGAAGAACATTTAACTCCAAATTTGCCACATTACCATCTATCCTAGTTATGTAAAAGTTAATATCTTTAAACAATCCTAGCTCCCACAATTTTTTTACAATCCCACTTATTTTATCTCCTGGCAAATAAATTAAGTTTCCTTTTTTTAAGCCTGTATAGGTTAAAATGGTGCTTTTGTTGTAAGTAGTGGTTCCTGTTACGTCTATCTCCCCTAATACGTACTGCTTCCCATTAGCCAAAGAAAGATCTTGTGCATGGGTTGAAGTGGTATTAATACATAATAAAAGGGTAAATATTGGAAGCAGAAAAGCAGTTCCAATAACTGCTTTAAGTAATTTGATCGCTTGTTTTTCCAAATCGTCTTTCTCTTTGTTGGTAATTTAAAATTGCTTCGTACAAATGCTCTGGTGTAAAGTCTGGCCATAAAACTGGCAAAAAATACAATTCGGCATAAGCTATTTGCCACAATAAAAAATTACTGATGCGTTGCTCTCCACTTGTTCGTATTAGCAGATCCACATCAGGCATTGATTTTGTATACAAATGTTCTTTAATAACTTCCTCTGTTATTAAATGTGGCGAAATTAAATTATTTTTTACTTTATCTGCTATATCTTGGAAAGTTTTTACCAATTCCTGTCTAGAACCATAACTTAAAGCTAAAGTCAGTGTCATTTCACTATAACCCGCCGTTTCTTCCATTGCAGCATTAAGCTGTCTTTTAGCTTTATCTGGCAACGACTCCATCTCTCCAATAACATTAAGCCTCACCTTTTCTTTATGAAAAAGAGGCAATTCTGCTTTTAAAGATTTTACTAGCAAACGCATTAAAGCATTTACTTCTAGCTTAGGTCTATTCCAATTTTCTGTAGAAAAAGCATACAGGGTTAAGTATTTTACCCCTAGCCTAACACTTGCTTTAATTGTTGTCTTGACACTTTTGGTTCCATTCTCGTGACCAAATACGCGCATCATACCTTGGCTTTTTGCCCAGCGCCCATTACCATCCATTATTATGGCTATATGATTGGGCACATTTAAGATATTTATCTGTTCTTTTAAACTCATTAATCTTTATAATCTAGTATTAAAATACACAGTAACATGGTCTTCTTCCAAAAGTATAAGTTAACGATATAGCATTAAAAAAATACCAATCGTTATTATTTGCATTACCAAAATTTATATTTACACCACTACCCCCTGGCACTCCGTCTAAATCTAAATTTACAGGATCACTACCGTCTAAATTATCTGTAAAAGCATAACGTGCTCCCAACTCAAAGCTCATTACTAAATGCCTTCCTATATTAGTTTTAACTCCTAAAACTATCGGAATTGCAATACCAAAAGTATCATCAAAGGCTTTTATCTCTCTGTCTGGTTCTGGTGTTAAAGCTAAATCTCCATAACTAATAGCTGTAATTCCTGTATATAAATAAGGGGTTGTTTGTTTTTCGCCAGAGTGCAAATCCCATTCCCAAAAAGTATATTCTATTCCTACCGATAGTTCTTTTACATTGTTTTTAAACTGAAAACTTCTGGCTTGGCGACGCTCATCAGAGGAATTATCGTCGTCTCCAGAAATAGGCAAATAAGAAAATGAAGCTCTAAAAGAATGCCTTTCGCTCCTATTCCACCTGGCAATAATACCAAAACCAGTATCCTCTGGCCTAATTATGGTGCTATTTCCCACATCACCAACAAAATTAGTTTTTCCTAATTGCAGTCCTACCTCATAAGTCTGAGCGTTTGTAAACGAGGCTACAAATAATACGAGTATTAAAATAATTTTTTTCAACATAAAATACAATGCGTGCAAATATAACAATTAAGTTAACGCTTCAACCTTATTAATTTATTTACGTAAAACCTTAATTAATAAAACACCTTAAAAAACATATTATTGCACTAATTACGTTTATCTTCTCCCCAAAGAAGCTTCTCCCTTAATGTTTTCAAAAAACTTTCTCCTTCTAGATCTACCATATTAATTTCAAAAGGGGCTTTTCGTAAAGTAATCTCTGTTTCGTTTTTCAAGGTATAGGTTCTTGAATCTAACGAAATTAAATGCTCCTGTTCTCTTCCTGAAATTGTTAATTTTATGGTATACCCATTAGGTATAGATAATGGGCGCATATTTAAGTTATGGGGAGCAATGGGTGTAAGTAAAAAACTGGAAGTTTCTGGCATTATAATAGGCCCACCACAACTTAAAGAATACCCTGTGGAGCCTGTAGGTGTGGAAATAATTAAACCATCTGCCCAGTAAGACGTTAAAAATTCATTATTTACTTTTGTATGAACCGTAATCATAGAAGTGGTATTTTTCCTGCTTACAGCTATTTCGTTTAAAGCAAAATTAATTCCCTCAAAATCCTTACCACAAGAGGAACTTACCTCTAACAAAGAGCGTTTGGAAACCGAATAATTTCCTTCAAAAATTTGACGGATAGACGTCTTTATTTCTTCTTTTTTTATCGTAGCCAAAAAACCTAATCTTCCTGTATTTATTCCTACAATTGGAATTCCAAGATCTCTTACATAAGTAGCCGTTTTTAAAATAGTACCATCTCCTCCAATACTAAAAAACAAATCGTAAGAAGTATCCAATTCTTTAAATGTACTAAAGTAAGAATAGTCTTTTTCTATACTTTCATTTTCATGAATAAGATTAAGAAAATTTTTCTCTATAACCACTTCTACAGATTCGTTATCTAGAAGCTCTAATAATTCCTGTATGTATTGCCCTGAATTTTTGTGATAAAATTGCCCGTAGATGCCTACTTTCATGCCTTATTTCTCTTTTATTACATACTAAGATACTTGTCAAAATACCTCGATCGCTCTCTTAAACTATTTAAAAAAACATCGTCGTAATGATCCGAAATAATTTCATAACCATAACGCCTAAATGTTTGAATTACCGCATTAAAATCTCCATCCCCTATTTTCAAAGTGCTTTCTACCACATCTTTCTCTATACTAGAAACATAAACAGATAATACCTTTACATTATTGGATTCTACAATTTGACATATCTCACTAAAAGACTGATCCACTACTCCTTTTGCAACTACAATTATATTTCCGTGTTCGTTTAAAAAAGGCATATTCCCAAAAAAATCCAATACATCATGAAGCTCTACATAGCCTAAATATTTGTTTTCCTCTAGCGAAAGCACAGGCATAATATTAGCCTGGTGTTTACTTACCACCTCTATCAACTCTAACTCGTTTCTATCTTCGAACACAAAAAAGCGCTCATATTCATAAGCCAAATCACTTACAAGTTTTTCTGGCTCGATATCCCTAATAACATAAGAAGCTAAACTACCCAAATAGTGTTCATCTTCTACAATTGGATAATGTGAAAAATTAGATTCTGCAAACAACAATTGAATCTCTCCTACCTTCATCTCTGGAGACAAAGGTGCTATTTCGTTTAAGAGCGTTAATTTCATACAGAATAACTTTAAGTACAAGTATTAATTTGCAAAACAACTTTGTACTTTTGATTAAAAAAATATCGCTATGACTAAGCTTAGTGTAAATATAAATAAAATTGCCACGTTACGTAATGCCCGCGGAGGTAATATGCCTAATTTATTACAAACCGCTAAAGACATCGAGCACTTTGGAGGGCAGGGAATTACTATACACCCAAGACCCGACGAAAGACATATTCGTTACCAAGATGCCCGTGACTTGTCTAAAATAGTTGCTACCGAGTTTAATATTGAAGGAAATCCTATTCCTAAATTTATAGATCTTGTATTAGAAACCAGACCTGCACAAGTTACCCTAGTACCCGATGCTATAACTAATATTACTAGCAATGCTGGATGGGATACGCTTACCCATAAAAGTTTTTTAACAGAGGTGATTTCCGAATTTAAACGCAACAATATTAGAACTTCTATTTTTGTGGATCCAGATCTTAATATAATAGAAGGAGCTAAGGCTATTGGGGCAGATAGAATAGAATTATACACCGAGGCTTTTGCCGAAGGCTATAAGAAAGGAAATCAAAAAGCAGTTAATATCTATAAAGAATCTGCACTTTTAGCCACAAAAATAGATTTAGGGATTAATGCTGGACACGATTTATCGCTAGATAATATTCAATATTTTTTAGAAAACGTCCCTAATGTTTTAGAAGTATCTATTGGACACGCTTTAATATGCGAATCTTTATACTTAGGATTAGAAAATGTAGTCCAAATGTATTTACGAAAAATGGGACTTAGTAACAAATAATAGCTTTTGACTGTTAGCTAAACTTTATAGCACTTTAATCTTACCTAATTACTAATAATTACCTTTATGAAATTACACTCTAATA
>CALGNG010000112.1 GCA_937958735.1 uncultured Aquimarina sp.
TCTACAGCAAGGGAACGTGTCATGGCTAATACTCCTGCTTTGGCGGTGGCACTAGGTACTACATAAGCAGATCCTGTCCAAGCATAGGTGGTTACAATATTAAGTACCGATGTGTTTTGTTGTTTGGTATTTATCCAATGCTTACCAAAAGTAAGGGTGCAGTTTTTAGTACCTTTTAAAACAATGTCTATTATGGTGTCAAAGGCATTAGCAGATAAGCGCTCGGTAGGTGCAATAAAATTACCAGCGGCATTGTTAAGTAGTACATCTATTTTTCCAAAAGCATCAATAGCTTGTTGGTGCATGTTTTCTACCTCTTCTATATTTCTAACATCACAAGCCACTGCTAGGCATTTGCTACCTGTTTTTTGTTCTAATTCTTCTTTTACAGTATTTAGTTTATCTATATTACGAGAAGTAATTACAACATTAGCTCCAAGCTCCATAAAATAGGTGGTCATAGATTTTCCTAGGCCACTTCCGCCACCAGTAACTACAATGGTTTTGCCTTTTAAGGCATCGTCGCGCAACATTTTATCTGTAAAATTCATTAAAATAATTTTAACTGAATATACAATTTTTAAAATATTGAGGAGTGTTTTATAGAATAAAGTGTTCTTTAATTTTATTCCATACATTAAAAAACAAAAGATGCGTTTGTTTTTTTAGGGTATCGGAGCCATACATAGGATCTATAGGTACAGTGTTTTGAGGTATAGATTGTAATATAGAGGCACCAAGATTCTGGGTTACTAAGACATCTATTTGTGCCATGGTTGCATAAGTATATTGTAGTGCTATTTTTTTAGAGTGCTTATTTCTAAGATAAAAATAGAATTTAGAGGCTTTGGCATTTTTAGTTTTAGATAAACATAAAAAAGACAACAAAGTTCTTAGTACCTGTGTTGTGGCAATAAGGTTAGAGGAAGCAGGTAGTTCTATTAAAATATGGTAAGTAGGTTTTAAGTTTTCTTGGCTTATAATAGTTTTAAAAATAGATAAGATAGATTCTGTAGTATTATTGATAATATAAAAATCGATAATTAAATTAGAATCGTTGGTTATTATTTTTGGTTTAGAACCGTAACAATTATATCCTTTGGTAAAGGGAGCAAATCCAGCAGCTTGCTCGTCTATATCAAGCTTTTCGTTAGATAAATAAGGGATAGAAATATTCATACTATAATTTGTAATTTTGTTCCCAAATAGGATGCTCTATAGCTTCTCGTAGTTGTTTTTCGATTACGGGTTTCCACAATGTTTTTCTTTTTTTGAATTTTAAAAAAGGATAAACAATAGGTGTTTTTAGGGTGGTTATTGGAATTAGGTTTTCTTTTACTGTATTATAGAAGTTACTAGTTTCTGTTTTTTCATGATCTTTAATTTTATGCTGGATGGTTTCTTTTTTTAGTTGTTCTATAAAGCCACCACCATCTTGTAAGGTGGATATTAGTTCAAGAGATTTTTCTACTAACTGCTGTGTTAGTTTTTCTATATATATAGATCCGCTTGCACTAGAATAATCAGTTTCTGTAGATGCTATAATTAGGTCTTCGCAGCTTTCTAAAATAGAAGGAACATCTTCCTTGTAAAAGTAAAAATTAATAGGATTAGATAAGAAAAAATCTACTTCCCCTAGTATAGCAATTTGTCTTTCCGAGTAGCTTAGTGCTTCGTTTATTTCGATATGTAAACCACTTAAATGGCGTTTACTTTTATGATGTATTATTTTACAAGTAGTATGGATTCCTGTAGATTCCGATATTAAGGTGTGTAGTATACGTAGGGCTTTTAGTTTGGCAACTTCAATACATAAGTCGTTACTTACTGCCGTATGGTAATAAACAATAGTATCAGGTTTTAATTTAAGATGCTTACTATAGGCAATTAATTGACTAATAGAATAACTTAGTTGTTGTAGGGGAGTAGCCCCTGCGTTATGGAATGTGGACAGATTAATGCTAATGCTATATTTTTCTTTCTTTAAATTAGTATTTATAGTTTTAAAATCTGTTTTGGCATTTATATACCAATTACCTGTTTTACTTACTTTACCTATACAATCTTCTAAAACAACTGCTTTTTTTTGTTTTAAGATTTTGGTATTTAATTGGTTGCTTAAAAAATAGCATTGTACAATAATATCTGCTTCTACATTATTTAATACTTCCGTAAGATCTGTAGCAGGATTAAAAAGAGCTAGGTATAGCGTTTTTATTCCATTATTTAAGGCTTCCAATAATTCCTGGTTTGCTTTTTTTTCTTCGGAAACAATGCAGTAATAGGCAGGTTTTGGCGTGTTTTGATAGGTTAAAGCTATTTTTTTTTCTAATTGCTTTTGTGTGTAAAAAGGGAGTGTACTAATGCCATCTGGATTAGTATAAATTAGGTTTTGATAATTTTCTCCTTTAAGAATATATTGGATTTGTTGTTTCCATTGTTTTTCTAAAATAGGAGGGAAATAAGAAAATACTAGGTTATCCATCGGTATCAGAGGAGTCGTATTCGATAATAAAAATGTCTTCGTTTTCTTTTTTTAAGAAATAGGTTTCTCTTGCAAATTTTTGCAATTCTACGGTGTCTTGTAGTTTTTTTACCAGCTTTTTATCTTTAGAAATTTGATTAAGGTAATACTGTTTATTGTCTTCGATCTTGGTAATCTCTTGGTTTAGCTCTCTATGGACAAGCCACGAATTGGTGTCGAAAAATAGCATCCATAATATAAATAGGGCACCAATAATTAGATATTTAGAAAATTTTGCTAGCATAACAGATGGTAAAGATATTGAAAAATGATGTTGTAACGAACCCTACTTTTTAGATAAAATAAGATGCAGCATTTTTTCTACAGGATCGGTAAAATCTTTAGTGCCGTCCAGCACATAATCTACGCTGTTTTTTAAAGGAGCTATAAATTTGCGATGCATTGGAGAGATGTTGTCTTTAAATATTCGTAGAATACTCTCTTTAGTTCTTCCGCGTTCTGCAACATCTCTTATAATACGCCTTTGTATTCTAACAGTTTCTGGAGCATCAATAAAAACACAAGTATCGCAAAGGGCTTTTAGTTTGGGGTTGCTTAAAATTAAAATACCTTCTAAAATCAAGACTTTTTTAGGAGTAATCTTCTCTGTTATAGTGGTCCTGTTATGTGTCTGGAAACTGTAGGTGGGTTGGTGTATAACAACATTGTTTTTTAATAACTGGATATGCTCGATTAAAAGTGTAAAATCTATAGCTTCTGGATGGTCAAAATTAATAGCCTCTCTTTGTTTAATAGATAACAGGGAAGTGTCGCAATAATAATTGTCCTGAGAAATAAAAGCAACCAACTCTTTTGGACATTTTTGTTTTAATGCTTTTATAAAAGTGGTTTTGCCACTTGCTGTGCCTCCAGTAATACCAATAATATACATGCTTTTATTTAAAGATTTAGTAAGTCCTAATTTTAATTAGAAAAGGGTGTTTATCGTTAATAGCAAGGGTGTAGCTATGTATTACATATTTTTGTGAAGGCGAATATAGTATCAATTTTATATTTTAATTAGTTTAACCTTAAAAAAGTAATCTTCTGTTTAGTAAAGATTAAATCCTGCTAACAGTCTGTTAAGCTTAGAAGTAATTGTTAGCAGGAAATAATTTTAGGAAAGGGTATTAATAGTTGTACTTGTTTTTTTTAGATTCCAAGATTCTTTAAAGTATTGCATGTAAGCTAAGGTTAGCATTAGGGTCGTGGAAATACCCATAATAAAAACAGTTAAAATTATTAAAGCACTTGCGGCTTCAAAATGCCATTGTTCCATTATAGTATCTAAATAAGTAGGTTCTATAAGGCCGCTGTATAAAGCAAAAAATACGGTAAAAATAATGGTAGCATTCATCCCTATTAAAAAACTATTAAAGAAGCCTTTATAGTACTCTATATGGTTGTCTACGGTTAAAGATTTTAAAGCATATAACAACCCTAGAGCCATTATAATACCATTAAAAAGACTATAAAGAGGATTAATGTGTAGACCAAAAAGGGCAAACATTAAAAAATTAGCGATTAGTAAAAGTGCTATTCGGGTTCCATAAACTAGAGGGAGTTGGGAGGCTATCATAATATATTGTTTTATGGGTTCTTTTAAAGTTACAAGTTTATTTTTTATAATAGGTTGCTTTTTAAAGTTTTAACGGGTATTGTATGGTGTTTTATGTTCAGGTAAATAAAATACGCATTACTTTTTAGGTCTAAGTATGGGCTTTAATGTTTTCTAAAAAAATCAATATCATTAATATCGTACTAGATACTGCTGTTTTTTGTAAATTTGCGGACTTATAATAAGGATACAATTCTTTTACGTATGATTCACTTTTTTGGAAACCCAAATCAAAAAGTATTTGCGGTACAAACCAGCACTAAAATTTCTTCTGAAAACATTCAAAAACTATCTTGGTTATTTGGTGACCAACCCCAAATAGAGAGCCCTGC
>CALGNG010000113.1 GCA_937958735.1 uncultured Aquimarina sp.
AATACCACCAGAGATACTTGCAATACTAAAAATAAGACCTAACATATATATTATTTATGAGTTTTGTATTTAGCAAAAATGTGCTGTAAAGAGTTATATAATCTTTTTTCTAATTTATGAAATTCTCCGTCAACTAAAAAAATATCTTCAACTTCTTCTAGTAATTCTGTCACAAAACTATCGGTAAGTTGGTGATGTTGTATATAACGTCTTATTCTATTTATACTTACATCGTCGGTATGGGCTTCAATTTCTTTATGCATTTCATTAAATTTTTCTTTCCCCACTTTTTCAATAGCATAATTTCGTTCGGAAAGAACCTCTAAATGATCTGCAAAAGAGCAATATATAAATAGGTATGCTTTAAAGTCTTCTATGTTCCAGTCTGGCTGTTTCATTATAGTGTTTTTAACTAAGTTACTAAATCATTTATAATATCGTATTCTACTTGTTTTTTTTTCGATAAAAGCTATTTAAAACACGTTTAAGTATCTGATTTTTAAGTATTTGTATGTATTTTAAAATAATTTGCATTTTTAGTAAAGCAAAAGGCCTATTTTTTATCTTTATCGGTATTGTAATATTAGATATATGAAAGAGCCTAAAATAGTAGAAATTTCGAGTCCTAAAAAAGTAGCCGTAGGTTTTCCTGCAATAGCATCGGTAGGATACAGAATATGGGAAGAAACCTATGTTGGACGTGGTGTAAAATCTCTTTTTAAGCTAAATCAAGTAAAAGGATATGACTGCCCAAGTTGTGCTTGGCCAGATCCCGATGCTAAAGAACGATCTTCCATAGCAGAATATTGCGAAAATGGTGCAAAAGCCATAGCATGGGAAGCTTCCAAGGATAAGATAGGGGAGGTCTTTTTTAAAAATAACTCCATAGATTTTTTATTAAAGCAATCCAATTATTGGTTAGAAAAGCAAGGAAGGCTTTCGCTGCCTATGTATTTAGAGAAAGGTAAAAGGCAATATGTTCCCATTTCTTGGGAAGAAGCTTTTCAAAAAATAGGTACGCATCTAAACAATTTAGAGCATCCAGACGAGGCTATTTTTTACACTTCGGGTAGGGCTAGTAACGAGGCGGCATTTTGTTACCAATTATTAGCAAGACAATTTGGGACTAATAATTTGCCAGATTGCTCTAATATGTGCCACGAGGCTACAGGCGTTGCATTAACAGAAACTACTGGAATAGGAAAAGCATCCGTAACACTTAACGATATTGCTAAAACCGATTTGTTAATGATTTTTGGTCAAAATCCAGGGACTAATGCCCCAAGAATGCTTACCGAATTACAAAAACTAAAACAAAACGGTGGCAAAATTATAGCAATAAACCCATTACCAGAAACAGGTTTTATGGGTTTTAAACATCCACAAAAACCTTGGGAATGGGTAGGAGATGGTACTCCTTTACAAGATCAATACCTTCAGGTAAAAATTAACGGAGATCTAGCACTAGTAAAAGCCATTTTATATTTATTACATAAAGAGAATCAAATTTCTAAAACTATTTTTGATACTTCTTTTATTAACGAAAAAACATTAGGGTATACAGAATTTATTGCACAGTTAGAAACGTCGGATTTTGACGATTTAGTAGCCCAAACGGGATTGTCCGAACTAGAAATAAGGAAAACAACTTCTTACGTAAAAAATGCTAAAAAAATAATTATAGCTTGGGCCATGGGGATTACCCAGCATACCAATGGAGAAGATACCATTAGAGAGTTTGTTAACTTATTATTACTAAAGGGAAGCATAGCAAAAGAAGGAGGAGGTACTTTACCAGTACGTGGGCATAGTAATGTGCAAGGAGATCGTACTATGGGAATTTGGGAAAAAGCACCAGATGCTTTTTTGGATCAACTTCAAAAAGAATTCGAATTTAACCCTCCAAGAGAGCATGGTTACGATGCCGTGGCATCGGTTAAAGCAATAGCTAGGGGCAAGGCTAAGTTTTTTATAGGCTTGGGAGGTAATTTTGTGCAAGCAGTACCAGACACTTCTTTAATAGAGGAAGGGATGAAGCAAGTAAAATTAAGTGTTCATATTTCCACAAAACTAAATAGAAGCCATTTAATACATGGAGAAGAAGCCTTAATATTACCCTGCTTAGGTAGAACAGAAATGGATACTTCTCCTAAAGGAAAACAATTTGTAACTACAGAAGATACAGCAGGAAGGGTGCGGATGTCTAAGGGGGATTTAAAACCTGTTTCTAAAGATTTAAAAAGTGAAACGGCTATAGTTTGTGGTATAGCCAAGGCAACCTTGAAAAACACAAAAGTAACTTGGGAAGCCTTTTCCGAAGATTATTCTTTAATAAGAAATAAAATAGAAAAAGTAATTGCTGGCTTTGAAAACTTTAACCAAAAAGTAACCCAAGCAGGAGGTTTTTACCTACCCAATGTGGCAAGAGAAGGAACTTTTGTTAAAGAGGTAAATAAAGCCAAATTTTCTATAACTCAAACGGCTAATAGAAAAATAGCTAAAGGACGTTTTGTGTTAATGACGATGCGAAGCCACGACCAGTTTAATACCACCATTTATGGTTTTGACGATAGATATAGAGGTATCAAAGGAGCCCGAGAAGTTGTTTTAATGAATAAACAAGATATGTTACAAAACGAGATCCTGCCACAAGACAGGGTAAATATTACCAGTTTTTTTAATGAAGAAGAACGTTACTTAAATGGTTTTAAAGCCATTCCTTACAATATTTCTAGGGGGTGTGTCGCTGTCTATTTTCCAGAA
>CALGNG010000114.1 GCA_937958735.1 uncultured Aquimarina sp.
ACGCAAATTGTAATAGCTACGGTGGTAGATCTAAACAATAGTAATATAGCCCAAGTAACTACCAATTGGGCACACAGTTGGGGAGTGGGTCAAGCAGATAAGGATAATGGTATTATGGTAGTTTTGTCTAAAAACGATCGTAGAGTACATATCGCACCAGGTTATGGTGTAGAACAATATATTACAGCTGGACAGGCGGGGGATATTGTTAGAAGTGTAATGATACCAGAGTTTAAAATAGGTAGTTATTATAGAGGATTAAATAACGGAGTTACTGTAATGATGCAAAGGCTGGATGGTACTTTTAAAGGCACTCCAATTCGTAATCGCATAGGAAATAGCAATCAAGAATTTCCAGTATTTTTTATACTAATTATAGTAGTATTTTTTATTATTATATGGTCTAAAAAACGAAAAAACGATGATAACGATCGTAATAATAAAGGGGGTAATAGAAAATCTACGAGTCTATTGGATGTAATAATTTTAAGCAATATGGGGCGTGGTGGTTACGGTGGAGGAAGTTTTGGAGGTGGATCTTCTGGAGGAAGCTTTGGTGGTGGTTTTGGCGGAGGCTTTGGAGGCGGAGGCTTTAGTGGTGGTGGAGCAGGAGGAAGCTGGTAATAGCTAGTAGTAAAATTTATTTTTAGGTGTTACTTAAGAAATACAGATTCCGATTGGAATAGTAATTTAGTCTAGATCACTTAATTTGAAAAGTTTGATGTAAATAAGTGCTATCCATCCTGTGGGTTTTAATACACTTATAAGCCAACGCTAAATAAATATAATTTTAAAAACCTTTTTAGTGCAGGGATATGCCCGAAATATGGATAGCGAAAAAATTAAGAGTGGATGTAAAAAGATTATTGAAGAATTTAATTTTTACTCCAAATAAGTGAAGCAGCTCCTAGGATAGCAGGGTTTTTATCCATTAGGCTAGACTCTAAAAGTTTTACTTTTCCTTTGTAGACCTGTAGTAGGTTTTTTTCTAAATATTTTCTTGTAGGCTCTAAAAGTAACACACCACTTTTTAATAAACCTCCTGTTAAGAAAATAGCTTGGGGCTGGGTAAAAGCTACAAAATTGGCAAGTGCTCCCCCTAGTATCTTACCAGTATAGTGGTATGTTTTTAATGCTATAAAATCTTTTTCCAAAGCGGCTTTGTAGATAATTTCTCCATTTAATTCTTTATAAGAATAGTTTCTTAGGATACTGTCTTCTGTATATTTACATAGCATATGGAAAACGGTTCTTTTTATTCCAGTTACAGAAACATAGGCTTCTAGTCCTCCCTTTATATCTAATCCAGTAAGTCTTCCATCTCCTAAAGTAATGTCTATATGTCCTAATTCTCCTGCAAATCCGTCGTAACCATCTATTAATTGTCCGTTAGCTACGACACCACCTCCCAGGCCTGTGCCCAGTGTAATGGTCATAAAATCGTTCATGTCTTTAGCGCCGCCAAATATTTTTTCTCCTAGTGCCGCGGCACTAGCGTCATTCATAATTTTTATAGTAATATTAAAATATGCTTTAAGTTTTTCTATAACAGGAACAATGCCTTTCCAATTTAGGTTAGCAGCATTCTCTATAGTGCCATTTTTGCTAGAAGCATTTGGAGCACCAATACCAATTCCTATAAGTTCGTGCTCTTCTTTTAAAAGGTTTTTTATAGATTTTGATAATTGTAGAATAAAATCATCAATTAAGGGGTAATCGGTAGTAGGGAAATTGGCTTCGGAAAGGATAGAACCATCTTTACAAACTAATCCTAATTTAGTTTTTGTGCCACCAATATCTATGCCTACAACAATTTTCATACAGCTATAATTTTAATTAAAAATACAAGTTTTTATTTTATAAAAAATGGTTGGGAGTTAATTTTAAAGTGCTGTTTTAATGGTTTTAGGGATATCCAATGTAGTAATAGGGAAGGGAATAGTAATGTTGTTGTCGTCAAACGATTGTTTAATAAACATAATGGCTTCACTTTTAGCGTAGGCTACCTCTAAAGCACTTCTGGATTTTATCCAAAAACGCAGTTCAAAATTAATAGAGCTGTCCCCAAAATCTCTCCATAGAAATATCATGTCTTTTTGAGAAGTTACATCTTTAAATTCTTTTATAATAGTATCAAGACATAGTTTGCGAACAAATAATAAATTAGAATCGTAAGCTACCCCACACTTTAAAATTACCCTAGAATTAGGGGTTTGGGAAAAGTTTTTTAAAGGCTGATCTGTAATTAGTTTATTGGGAATATAGACTAGATTGTTGTCTATTTGTTTTAAGGTAACCACTCTAAGGTCTATATCTACAACTTCTCCTTCAAAATCGTTAGTTTTTACCCAATCTCCAAACTGCAAATCTTTTACATAAGATAATAATATTCCAGAGTAGGTATTGGATAAGGCTCCCTGTAAAGCCAAACCAATTGCTAAACCTGCCACACCTGCACCCGCTAATATGGCGTTTAAAGCTTTACTTAGGTTTAGTACACCTAAGATTAAAAATAGCCCAAAAAGTATAACAAATACAGAAAGACCTTTGGCAATTAAATTCTTCATAGATTTTTGAAGATTGCTTTTTGCTAGTATTTTTTCTGTGAGCTTTGTAATGTATTTTGAAGCAATAATAGATAAGGTAAAGACTATAAGTGCAATAATAACATTAGGTAGGTTTAGGAAAACAATATCCATCCACAAGGATAACTTGTTGGTTAATTTCTCGTAAATTTTATTATAATGTTCTTTAGAAAAGAGGGTGTTTAGATTCATTTCTTAGGTGTTTTTTTATTCTTAATATAGTTTGGTCTTTAGGTTGAAGAATACAAGGTAGGTTAATTATGCCTTTTAGTTTATTTTTATGTGGTTGGGGATATCGTGGATATATTCTATTATTAAAGCTAATAAACAATTTTTTATGTAAGTATTATAGTGGGAATCAAAAAAAGCTTCGCATTTCTGCGAAGCTTTTTTTTAGTAGTGGAAACTAGACTCGAACCAGTGACCTTCGGGTTATGAGTCAGAATATCTGGTTTTTAAATAATTGATTAATAGTATTTTGTGATTTTAAAATAACAACAAAATTATACTTTTATATGCCTAAAAGGTGTTTTTTAAATGCTAATCTGAATTGTTACATTCTTAATGCCATTTTATTTATTGAGTCTAATTAACTTTTTAATAGTATTATCTATTATCTACTCTAGCCTCTAATACATTTTCTATGGTATTTGGTATGTTTTCTAATAAATCATAGCCTGTTAAAGATTCTATACTATTTACAG
>CALGNG010000115.1 GCA_937958735.1 uncultured Aquimarina sp.
AATGGAGAGGGTACAGACCTATCTCAAAGGCATATAATATAACTCAAATTAACAGCAATGGTGGACTAAATTTTAAAGCACTTCATACAATGATACATCAAGTTAAATCTTGGATTAGAACTACCTATTCATGGGTAAGTGATAAAAACTTAAATAGATATTTTAATGAATTTTGCTTTAGAATAAATAGATCTCAAAACAAAGAAACTATATTCAATAACTTAATATCAAAAATGGTACAGGGTCATAAAATTTATCAATCTCAATTGATAGGCAATTAACTACTGACCTCTAAAAATGTATTTTAAATACTAAAAAAAACAAATAGTTATAGCTGTAAACTACCAGAGATTACATCTTCTATAGTTAATTGTAGATTTTTAGGTAATAAGTTATCTTTGGGGAGTACAGCTAAATATCGATCCTCGTTAGTATTATATATTTGTTTAAAAATCGGTTTTGTAAGGCTAAGTTTATTACAGATATCTATGATAAGATCGTAATGATGCACTAAATTAGTACTTCCTAAATGAAATACTCCTTTTTTATTTCGATTTATAATGTAATGAATTTGTTGAGTGAATTTAGAAAGGGTAGTAGCATTGATAATAACATTAGGGAACACCTCTATAGGAGCTTTTAGGTGATGCAGTTGTTTTAATTCGTGTATCCTTTCCGAGCTATGACCATAAATCATAGGGATTCGTGCAATTACATATTTAGAGGTAGGTAAGCGTAATAATGCGTTTTCTATTTTTATTTTAAATCTTCCATAGGGGCTTTCGCTAAATGTCTTATCATATTCATAAGAAGGATAATTTGTAAAACTATCAAATACATTAGCACTGCTTAAAAAAAATAGTTTGGATGTATTCTTTTTTATCCAATCTATAACTTCTAGATGAAAAGCTATTTGCGAATTAAAATTTCCTCGTACAGCAGAAACAATAATATCTGGTTTAAGTGCGTCTAGTAAAATATCTACGGGTTCGGTTTCGTAATTGAAAGCATAAAATTTTTGATTTTCTTCAAAAAGCCTGTTTTGGGTATTAAATGTACCATAAGTATCATAATAAGAATTAAGTTCTTTATATAAAGCATTTCCTAAAAAACCACTTCCTCCAAAAATTAAGATTTTTTTTTTCTGCTTCATTTCTTATTTATTATGTTGGACAAAATACATTTTTAGTCTTTTAAATCAAAAGAAGATTACATAGGTGTAGATTTTTCATTTTATGTAGCTTTGTGTTTAAAAGAAACTTATTTTGAAACCCATTGTTTATTTAGATAACGCAGCCACAACAAAAATGCTTCCAGAAGTAATAGAAGTTATTACTAAACAAATGGAACAAACCTATGCCAATGCTTCGTCTACCTATAGTATAGGTAGGAAAGCGAAAAGTGATATAGAGCTAGTGCGTAAAAATATAGCCAAGCATTTAGGAGTTTCTAGTGCCGAAATTATATTTACTTCTGGAGGTACAGAAGCTAATAATTGGATATTACAAACAGCAGTTAAAGATTTAGGGGTTAAACGTATTATTACTTCCAAGATAGAACACCATGCTGTATTAAAAACTATAGAAAAATTAGCTGTAGATTATAATATAAAGGTAGACTATGTATCTTTTACAGAAGAAGGAGATATTTCTATAGAAAGTATAAAGATTTTATTAGCTAAAGATGCAGGAAAGACTTTGGTGAGTTTAATGCATATTAATAATGAAATTGGGACGATTTTGGATATTAAAGAAGTAGGGATGATTTGTGAATCGAACGAAGCCCTTTTTCATACCGATACGGTACAATCTATAGGGCATTTTTCTTTAAATTTAAAGAATTCTAAGGTTCATTTTGCCACTGCGAGTGCTCATAAATTTAATGGACCTAAAGGGATTGGTTTTGTCTTTGCTAAAAGAGGGTTAAAAATAAGAGCTATGCAATACGGAGGAGAACAAGAACGAGGCTTAAGAGCAGGGACAGAGTCCGTACCTTTAATTATAGGTATGGAAAAAGCCTTAGAGGTTAATCTTCAAAATTTAGATATAAATTATAATTATATATTGGGTTTAAAAAATTTTGCAATAAATCAATTTTTAAAATTAATTCCAGATATTGTATTTAACGCTCATTCAAATAAAGCTAGTCGTAACTACAATTTATTAAATATAAGATTACCTATTTCTAATGAAAAAGCTGCAACTACTTTATTTCATTTAGACCTAGCAGGAATCTGCTGCTCTAGAGGAAGTGCTTGTCAAAGCGGTAGTAATAGACCTTCACATGTATTAGCCGTTATTTGCCCTAAAAAAGGCTTAGAGTTTACTTCTTTACGGCTCTCATTTTCAATATATAATACTAAAATAGAGATTAATTATTTAATAGAGAGATTAATTGAAGTTATAGGTCTTTAGTCTGATTATTTGTTAATAAAAACTAATTTAAGCTAAGAATATTTACTTATTATTAGTTTTTTTATCATTTTTTGTTAAAACAATAATATTACTTGTTGCTACACGTGTAAATACATACATTTACCGTTAGAAATTTCTAACGAAATTGATTAGTATTTAAGGCGTTACCGAAAAGCCATATGAGTAGGACTAAACTAAATTTATTTTTTATTATGATTAAATCTATCAAAATTGCTGTAGTAGCATTAAGTGCAGCTGCTATGATGTCAAGTTGTGCATTAACTTTACCAGTTAACGCTACTAGTAACGCTATTGGTTCTAAAGTTGGAACAGCTAAAGCAACAGGTTATTTAGGAGTATTATTTTTTGATCAAGATGCTAGTATCAAAAAAGCAGCTAAAAGCGCTGGTATTTCAAAAGTATCTACTGTTGATATTAAGGAGTCTAACTTCTTAGGTTTAATTGTTACTTATGAAACAATCGTAACAGGAGAATAATTTATAATTCATCCATTTAAAAGCTGCTTATTCTAGTATAAGCAGCTTTTATTTTTTACAATAGTATTATGTATAAGTCTGTATTATTTTTAGTTGTTTTTTTTACTTCATGTACTTCTTTTAAAAAGGAAAAGGCGATAGATCTTCCCAATAAGATTAGTATTTTATTAAATAAAAAAGAAAAACAGATTAGAGAGCAATCTTCGTTTTTAATAGACGATTTTTTTTCTTTTTTTAATGAAGATTCAAAAAAAACGATTCCGTTATATAGAACCATTACACATGGAAACTATAGTTTATTTATAGGTCTTCCATACAATAAAACAGTTGCTAGTATATCTACAGATAATTTAATGAATAATAACTATTCTTTAATAGAAAGTAAAATAGATAAAAACTACAGTCACAAAATTTATAAAAATAAAGAGGGGGGATATTTGGTAGAATTTACTAAAGAGCTAGATCGAAATTTAATATACATTTTAGGGACAACCAATAAGCTAAATATTGTTGAAACTGTTTTAAATTTACAAGAACTTACCAATCGTATTATTACTCCATAAATATTTTTATTTTATAATTATGAATATGAAACATAAAGCCATTATTTTTTCTTTTTTTGCTGTTTTATTAATAAGTTGCCACTCTATAAAGCCTAAAGGAGCCAATAGGTCTGGTAAAAAGTTATTTGAAAATTTTTATTTAGGAGAAAAAGGAACTCAATATTTTATTAAACCTTTAGAATTCGAAAATGATAGTGAGGTATTATTTATAGACTTTACAGTAAGAGAAAAAGAAAAAATGGTTTCTTTAAATTTCTCAATAGTTGCAGTTTCGTTAATTAAAGAAATCACATTATTTTCTATTCAAAATTCTAGTGTCAAGGCAAATTTAGTAAATTATAAAAAATTATACTCGGAACGTAAAAAGGAGTTATTTGAATCTAGGTTTTCTGCAGAAGTATCTATAGAGGAATTAAAAGAATTATTTAATGAGGCTAATTGGGAAATAAATGTCAATCAATTTGCTCCTTTTAAAGCTAGTAAACCTACACAAAAATCAATTATTCAATTAAAGGATCATATTTTTAGTTTGTTTTAAGAGCCTGTCTGGGTTTGTTAACGGAATAAAACGGATCAAAATAAAGAAGGGTTCGATAATTTTTTTAAGTATATAACAAAAAAAACGGAAGGTCTCCACCTTCCGTTCTCAACACAAATCATTTTAATTTCGGGGCTTAATCTGAAATTAAAACATTAACTCTAACTTAAAATCAATCAATCATTGTTTTCTTACAAAAACAATTAATTTATTACACTACAAATGTAAGATGAAAAAGCCTATCTCACAAGTTTTTTTTGCATTTTATCCATAAAAAAGTAAATTATATCGTTTATGCCTTTTTTGTTTTAAAAAAAATAAGAAAAAATAAAGTTGAATTAGCGAGAGGTAAATACATAATTCGTAGGTTAGTTATAAAAATAGAAAAAGCTATATATGCAACATATTTTATGGATTTTCTT
>CALGNG010000116.1 GCA_937958735.1 uncultured Aquimarina sp.
GCAGTGCATGATACATTTTAAATTTTGGAAACTGTCCATTACTAGGCAATACTAACTCTTGATTAGCAAAAGTGACCAAACTTGTTTTATTTTTATTCTTACATTTATAGCTATCCGAATCTCCATAAATTGCCTCAAAATCCATGAACGAAGAAACCCTATAAGGCTTTAAATCTCCCTTTTGGGTATATCCTACAAATGCAGGAATAGCCGTTTCTACTTGTACGACAGAATTAGGCAGAAGCGAAACCTCTTGCACATATGAACCAGGCGTTTTAAAATCCATAATCTATATTTTTTAAAATTTTAATACTATATCTTATCTTGTAACTGGCGGATTACCTACAATTACCTTTTCGTTATCCTCTTTATCCTCTGTAATCTTAAATGTGCTTTTTGCAGTAACTATTAGAGGTTCTCCTCCTTCTTGTGGCGCGTCCAACTGTACTTTAACTACATTTATTTTATATAGTGCAGATGGTAAAGCTTTACCCCCTAACACCCCCCAAGCATAACTTAACTGTTCTATAGCTAATGGATATAGATCTACAACAAATCTAAATTTTGTTAAATCTGTGTTATGGTCTGGTGTGTTTTCTTCCGTAAACAAAGATTTATTTTGAAAAAAGGCTACTATAGAAGAAATATCTTGAAGTGCTTTTTCATAATTACTCCTATTCGAAGCCAACATTATATACAGGTTTAAATAGGCTGGAGTAGGCTCTTTCGTAAACGTATTATTATCTTTATTTTTTTGTATTAACGATTTGTTTTTTAAAGTTGGTTCTTCTTGTGAATTTAATAATGTTAAAACCATTTTATCTGCAAGATCGGCTTGTTGCGACTCGTCTACCTTTGCTATATTCCCCAACACCACAGCCGCTTCGCCTCCTAAATGTCTAGCTGCTTCATTTTTTACTATTTTTAAAATATCGTATATCATATCTAAATATTTTGAACAGTATAAAGAGTCTATTTATAGTGTTTTAATAATTGTTAATTAAACTTATAACTTATTAAATCACTTTACTCTCTTTTACTTTTCTGAAGTAAACCTACATTAACAATTAGAGAATTAAGACGATAAATAAGGGTTTGTGCAGTCTTTGCAGTAAATAGTTAGAAAGACAAACTATTTACTGCAAAGACTGCACAAAGAGGGTTTTAAAAATAAAAAAAACAAAAATTATTAAGACATTTATAGGTATTTACAATTAATAACTATGGGTCTAAAAAAGGTTTTTAACGAAAGGGAGTCTATTCTTCAAGGGCATATTAACGAGCTAAAATCTAAATTGAATTTACTTTCTAATAACGAAGAAGCTGTTTTTATGTACCGATCCGAAATTTGTAATAAGTGCCCTTTAAAAAACGGAAATACTTGCAATACTAAAAAATGGATACACCCAACCACTTTAACTGTTTCTTATAATAGAAAACAGGGCTATATTAATGGATGTGGGTGTAGATTAAGTGCTAAAATTCGTTCCAAAAAAAGTATTTGTCCTGCCAAGTTTTGGGGAAATGAATTTAACCAATAAATGCTCATGGAAAATTTATATTATATAAATAAAATTACTGTAGAAATTAAAACTTCTACCGAGGAAGAAGCCCATAAAATTAATACTGATATTACACCTTATCTTGAAAATTACATTATCCCTGAAATTGAAAAACAATTAGATCTCTTAAGTTTTGACAAAAAAGATTCGCAATCTTTAATTATTGACCGACTTTCTTTAAAATTAAACACTACAGAAAATCCTTTAAATGACGATACCCTTAGTCTACGAATTGGAAATCAACTAGAAAAAGAGATAAATAACGAGCTTTCTAATGCTAAAGCTGCTGTAGAGTTAAATAGTATGCTTGTAGATAAATCAAACTCGACAATTTTTAAAGAAGAATTACATTATAAGAACACCTCTTCGGGTTCAAAGAAAGTTATTCCTTATTTTTCTAACGAAATTTCTAAAAAGACTACTGCTTTATTTGTTTTTCTAGAAACAGGAAAACAAGTTTGGTGGGCTAACTCACAAATAATGGATGCCATTTTTGATGTCGATTTTATTACAAAACTAAATACTAATCTAGCAGTAAAAAATAAAATTAAGACTATTCTATCTCAACCACAAAGCCTAGAAAGGCTAATACTTCAATTTAATAATCATTACAAAAAAATAGTCTATAATTTTATCTGTACTACCTCTAATCCTATCACTTCTTCTTTATTTTTAAAAATAAATTTGCTACCACAAAAAGATAATTCTATTTTTTGGTCTGTTCTATTTAACTCTATTTATAACCCTACCTTTTCTAAAATAATAGCCAATAACCCCGAGCAATTTGTTAATCTAGTATATACCCAAATAAACGATAATATTCTCAAAAGTAATACCTCACTAACTAAAAACAAAATAACCAATCTTATAGGTGTTAGAAAAAATAAAGAACTCAATATAAATTATACTAAAAACTCTATAACAGTACCAAAACCTCTAAATACTAAAGAGGAAAATAATACTTCTTCTCTTTCCCAAAGTAAATTAAAAACTGTAGACAATCTAAACAAAGATATTGATTCGCTTATTTCGAATACCTCCACAAATCTAGATAAAAAACGACAAGAATATCTTGAACAAGATTTGAATACCGAAGATATTGTTTTAAACCATGTTGGTCTATTGCTATTGCATCCTTTCTTTAAATACTTCTTTAAAAAATTAAACTTATTATCTAGCGAGGGTAACCTTACAGATCCAGAAACAGCAGTACATTTACTCCATTATATTGTTACAGGAAATGAAAAATCTCCAGAACATGAAATGAGTTTCGAAAAATACATTTGTAATATACCAATAGCCACTCCCATTAAAAGAAACATCGAAATTTCTAAAAAACAAAAAGAAGAAGTCAAGTTGTTACTTAAAGCTTTAAAGAAAAATTGGAAGACTATTTCAAAATTTTCTGTTTCAATGATACAAAATGAATTTTTAAAACGCCCCGGAAAAATAATACATATGGAAGAGGGGACTAAAATAATAGTAGAGCGTAGAGGTCTAGATATTCTTATGAATAAAATGGACTGGGGCATTGGTCTAATAAAGCTACCATGGAAAAATCACTTTATATATGTTAATTGGTAACCCCGATTATTTTTTCATTTTACTAAAATGAATTAAACTTATTGAGATTCTCCCTAAAAAACCTTTCTATTCAATTCTTTAGTTATTCTAAATTCTATTTAAACAAACTACTTATTTATGTCCAACTTTGATTTACAACATAAAACAAACACTAAACCACATAAAAGAAGACTTACACCTCAAGAAATTATTAATAAGTCTTCAAATTTATCTGGTTCAAAAAAAGGACTAAATCAAAAAAAGAACTTGAATACTATTACTATTAAAGATACTGTTGGACAAAATGGGAAAAATAATATCGAAGATGTTAAAAAAATTCAAAAGCGCTTAATGCACCTTGGCTTTTTAAACGTTAATGACTTTAATATTGAAAACATAGTTCTATTCTCTAAAAAACAAGATAACAATACTATTGCAGAAGAAAACATATCTAAAACTATTGAAGCCATCCAGTTTTATGAATCTATAGTATTACTTATAAAAAAAGAACCCTCAGGAAAAATATATCCAAATGGATCTATTTTAAAACTTATGAACACTAATCCCAAAGATGTAATTGCATTTAAAAACACCGATATTGATGGAACTATTAAAATAAATAAGGCTGAAGAATTGCTTAATACAAGTAATAACCCTAAATTAAAAAATCTTTTAAATAAAACAAAAGATTTCCCTATTGTAAAACGTGCTAAAGTTTTACAACATAAAAAAGAAATAAACGGACGTACTCTTCTAAATCCAAAAAAACCTAATAAAGGCGTTATACTTATTAGTACAGAAAAAGCAAAATTTAGAACTTTCTTAGAAGTTTTAAACACAATTATACATGAAAAAGGACATGCTTATTTGTTTTTAATAGAAAAAACTCCAAGTAATAAGCTTAGTTCTCAAGAAAAATTAATAAAAAAGCGTTTATTAGATATTAAAAATGCAATAAGGAATATAGATAGTACAACTAATATTAAAGGATTTGAAGGAATTAAATTTACTTTAAAAGAATTTAAAAAATTAAAATCTGAAAGACAACATATTGCTATTGTCGAATTTTTCTTAAATGAAACCGTTGAAATTTTAAAAGAATTTTTAAAGTTTAAACCTGAAGTTTTTGGCACAATTAATGTCAATTTAAAAAAAGATATTAAAACATTTCAATCTATAGTGGGACAATCAGAATTAGGTAAAAGACAAGTTCCAAGTATCCGTTTACTTCCCTTTCAGGGTCTTAGTACTTATTATAGAAATAATATTGATAAAATTAAAGAACAACTTAAAAAATAATCATGTCAAAAATATTAATATCATTATTCTTATTATTTTTTTTGAACAAAATACAAGCACAAGTAAATCTAACCAAACCATCTGAAAACAATTTGTTTTTATGGGTTTTAGCAGATATAAACAACCCCTTAATTGACTTTTATAAGCTACATGAAAATAATAATAAAAGATCTTCTATTTCTATAAGAGAAGAAATACCAGACTGGGATTGCATAGCTTTTGGTTGCTCAATAGAAAAAACACAGATAAAAACAATAACTCTTGATCAATTCAATAATAACTATAGACAAAAAACAATTAACTTCTTAAGTATTAAAAATAAATTCGCAAGTGACCCTTTAAACGAATGTGGCAGGATTGAAGATTATCTTAGAGAAAGAGCCCATGATATTACTTACTTTATTATTGACGGAAACCAAGTAAAAGTATATTTAAAGGCTTTTTGTTGTATACTAAGTCCCAATGATCACTAAAATTAAATAATACACAGAACTAATAATAAAATCCAGACTTATTATTAATTATAGGTACAAAAAAAGAAATGATTTAAAACATTACATAAAGACTTCAGGACCTGCTGGGGCGAATAACTCCAATAGAAAAATGGAATGTAGATAAATATCTAATTTTGATGAAAAAATTATCTGCTTGGTTAATAATCGAAATTTAAAAGAACTTAGATTCAAGTAATAAACGCAACAGGTTTTAAATTTTAGTATAAAAAACCCCATGATCTTTTAAGTTTTCCCTAGGAAAAACTTAAAAAACATATGTCCCAATTAGAATTATCCCAAAGGTATGAAATTTACTATTTACAAAAACAAGGCTCAACTTATAGTGATATAGCTAAAAGTATTGGTGTTCATAAATCTACGATATCTAGAGAACTAAAACGTAATTCAGATAGTAGAAATGGAGTTTACAAAGTAGCATTGGCTCAGAAAAAAACAGAAAAAGACACTTTAACAAGCGTAAACATCTATATTTCACAAAAGAAATTGCGGTAGACTTTACACCCATTTGAGAACTTTAGGAAAGCGGTATCAAAAAAGATCGAATACTAATTCCAGACCAGGACAAATAATCGGTAGAATACCTATCGAACAACGACCTGAAATAGTAGATAAGAAAGAACGATTTGGGGATTTAGAAATTGATTTGGTTATAGGCAAAAACCATAAAGGGGCTTTACTGACCATTAATAATAGAGCTACTGAAATGCTTAAAATGGCGCTTCTTAAAAGTAAATCTGCTAAA
>CALGNG010000117.1 GCA_937958735.1 uncultured Aquimarina sp.
AAAACCAAAATTTTCAGTATTTAATAACATTATAGCCTCTCCTCCGTTAAAAATAAGCATATGTTTGCGGTAATCTTATGGCAGAGACAGCCCTTCTAGAGAGGCTTCAAACTGATTAAACTCTTCAAAGATAACATCCTGGTCATTAGCCTCAAAAGTAATTTCTATTGGATTCATAACATTATTTGCTTAATCTTCATCTAAATCATATACTTCAATAAAATGCTCTAAGAATTGGCTAAAAGTAGATGACATTAATGTAATCCTTCTGAAAACATTACATTAATGTTACCATAGGTATTGTCATTTTCTAAAGACATTAATATTGCCCCCTCCTCTTGTTCTGCCTATTGGTATATGGTTATCAGATAAAGCAGAAGCTAATGCAGTCATTTTTGTAAAAATCGTACTATTATCATGAATAATAGGGTATAAACCTAACAAACCATAATCTGGAAAATTCACATGTTCTAAATTATATTGATTTACACCGCCACCATTCCAATCAAGCATATGCTGTCTATAGTCTTCAGGCAATGAATTTATAAGGGTTTGTTCAAAAGCATCTAATTCTTCTATGGAAATTATCTGAACATTATCCCTAATTTAAAAACTTTACAATCATTTTTATTTACTTACCTTAAATGCTACCCACAACTCATTAACCTCCTCTTGATTAGGTACATTCTCAAAATACCACTCATTTTTTTCGTTATATTTTGACTTATCTATATAGGCTAAAAAATCATCCTCGATTGAAGGCAATCTTAATTTTTGAATTTTTACCATTCCATATAGTTCTGATAATTCTAAATGGTCACGTCCTAATAAGATATAATCACCATTTACAACTATTTTAATTAAAGATTCGTAAGGATGATCTAAATGCTTAAATTTTTGTAACTCTTCGGTATCTTTATATACTTCCCAATAAATAAATAAATAAATAAATAGATGAATACACGAGTTAAATCACTATGCTTCCCGATTTCTATAGAAGGTATTAATTCTTCTATATAATCAATCAATTCCTCATATTTTGGCAATTCTGGTAGCCAAGAAGGATTAATATTGGGAAATAGATTTAAATCACTATTAATGTTACCTTGCAAGAAAGAAACATATTTATTTAATTCTTGGGCATATTGGTAAACCCTATTTGTACCATCAATAAATAGTAATAAACTTGATATATTATTGGGCGGAGTCACTCCAAATTCCCTACTATTAATTTTAGGTTTTTTTAAAAAAAACTCCTGTATTATACTATCCAATTTTTTATCTCTATCCATTTTATTTTTTTATCTAATATCTAACTTATGAAACTTTATTACCCACTGAAAAACCTCTTCAAGGTTACTATAATCCTTATTTAATTTAGGAGGGTTAAAACCTATTCTTTCATTACTTAGCAACGTGAAATTTACTTTTTTATCATGTGGTGCAAAGAGATGAGCTCCTTATTAATTTTTAATATCCCAATATTATATATTATGCTTAATTTATATTTTACAAAAAGGACGACAGCAATACTAGTATTGCTGTCGTCCTTTTACGTCGGTACTACTTTCTATAGTGATGTTATTAAAAAGAGTGGTAAATAATTTTATTTCTTCAAGTTTATTTCTGCGATACTCTTTATTTTATTACGCTCTAAAAAAGCATCTATGGTCTCGAAATGTTCTACTACTCGCTGTTCCTTAAATTCGAATACTTTTTGCGACAAGCCTCCTAGAAAATCCCTGTCGTGAGATACCAGGATTAAGGTTCCGTCGAAATCCAATAAGGCTTCCTTTAGCACGTCTTTTGATTTTAAATCTAAGTGATTGGTAGGCTCATCCAATATTAATAAATTCACTGGTTCTAACAATAACTTAACCATTGCCAAACGTGTTTTTTCTCCTCCAGAAAGTACACTTACTTTTTTATCTATATCGTCGCCTTTAAACATAAACCTACCCAAAATATTTTTAATTTGGGTGCGCACATCCCCTTTTGCAACCTCGTCTACGGTCTGAAAAATAGTTAGTTGCGGATCTAATAACGAAGCTTGGTTTTGAGCAAAATATCCCACCTTAACATTATGCCCTAGTGTACAACTTCCTTCTATCTCTATTTCGTTTAAAATGGCTTTAATCATCGTAGATTTCCCCTCTCCGTTTCTTCCTACAAAAGATACTTTTTCGCCTCTTGCTATAGACATATTGGCTTCTTGAAAAACAACTGTATCTCCATACGATTTGGAAACGTCTTTTACTGTAACAGGATAATCTCCAGAGCGTGGTGCGGCAGGAAAACTAAGTTTTAGGGCAGAGTTATCTACTTCGTCAATTTCTATAATTTCCAATTTCTCCAGCATGCGCTCTCTAGAGGATACTTGATTGGTTTTAGAATAGGTGCCTTTAAAACGATCTATAAATGTTTGGTTATCCGCTATAAATTTTTGTTGTTCTTCGTATGCTTTTATTTGATGCGACCTTCGATCTTCTCGTAATTGTAAGTAATGGGAGTATTTGGCTTTATAATCGTAAATACGCCCCATGGTTACCTCTATAGTTCTATTGGTTATAGCGTCTATAAAAGCCCTATCGTGAGAAATTACCATAACGGCATCTGCTTTGTTAAGTAAAAAGTCTTCTAACCAAATTACAGATTCTATGTCTATGTGGTTGGTTGGCTCGTCTAATAAAATTAAATCTGGTTTTTGAAGTAGTATTTTGGCTAGTTCTATACGCATGCGCCACCCTCCACTAAACTCGTTAGTTTGTCTTGTAAAATCTTCCTGTCTAAAGCCTAGCCCTTTTAAGGCTTTTTCTACTTCTGCATCATAATTTACCTCTTCTAAAGCATAAAATTTTTCCCCTAGTTCCGATACTTTTTCTATAATACGCATATAGGCATCGCTTTCGTAGTCGGTACGGGTTTCTAATTCTTTATTTAACTTATCCATTTCGTCCCGCATTTCGAATACGTGCTTGTAGGCTTTTGCTGCTTCTTCAAAAACCGTACAGTTGTCTTGGGTAAGCAAATGTTGTGGCAAATAGGCTATTACGGTGTCTTTTGGTGCGCGTACATGTCCTCTTGTTGCCTTTTGCGCTCCGGCTACAATCTTCATCATCGTAGATTTTCCCGCTCCATTCTTACCCATTAGAGCAATCTTATCCGTAGGGTTAATTATAAAAGATACGTCTTTAAACAGGGTAGTTCCACTAAATTCTACCGCTAAATTATCTACTGCAATCATTGTATAGTATTAAGGTTTCAAAACTACTAAAAAAGTGTTGGAGTTCTCTATTTTAGGTTATTCTAATCCTAAAAATAAACAACAAAGAAAAGCCTCATAGTTTTTAACTATGAGGCTTTTTAAAATTATTAAGGGTTTGCTTTAGTTATATTATTAACATTGCATCTCCGTAGCTATAAAATTTATAGTTTTCTTTTACTGCTTCTTCGTAAGCTTTCTTCATTAAATCGTGACCTGCAAAGGCAGATACCATCATTAACAATGTAGATTTTGGGGTATGAAAGTTAGTAATCATGCAATTTGCAATACTAAAATCGTAGGGAGGAAAAATAAATTTATTGGTCCATCCTCCAAATTCGTTTAAGGTGTTTTGAGAAGATACTGCACTTTCTAAAGTACGCATTACTGTAGTCCCTACAGCACAAATTCTTCTTTTCTCTGTTATAGCATTATTTACTATTTCTACTGCTTCCGAATTTATTTCGGCTTGCTCACTATCCATTTTATGTTTAGATAAATCTTCCACTTCTACAGGGCTAAATGTACCTAGACCAACATGTAAGGTTACTTCTGCAAAATCTACACCTTTAATTTCTAAGCGTTTTAATAGGTGCTTAGAAAAGTGAAGTCCTGCCGTAGGAGCTGCTACAGCACCTTCGTTTTTAGCATATATGGTTTGGTAACGCTCCTGGTCCGAAGCTTCTACTTCTCTCTTAATATATTTAGGAAGTGGCGTTTCTCCTAATTCTTTAAGTTTTGCTCTAAATTCTTCATAAGAACCGTCGTATAAGAAACGTAATGTACGTCCTCTAGAGGTAGTATTATCTATCACCTCTGCTACCAATGTCTCGTCATCCCCAAAATACAGTTTGTTACCAATACGTATTTTACGTGCTGGATCTACTAAAACATCCCACAAACGGGTTTCTGGATTTAATTCGCGTAACAAAAACACTTCTATACGTGCTCCTGTTTTTTCTTTATTACCAAATAAACGTGCCGGAAATACTTTTGTATTATTTAAAACCATTACATCTTTTTCATCAAAATAGGTAATTAGGTCTTTAAAATGCTTATGTTCAATAGTTCCTTCTTTTCGATTTACAACCATTAAACGAGACTCATCTCTGTTTTCCGATGGATACTCCGCTAATAATTCTTCAGGTAATTCAAAATCGAAATGTGATAACTTCATAGGTTATGATTTTTTAAGAACGGCAAATATACAATCTGAGCATAGGGGTTGTCAAGTGTTTACCTATTTATTTTTAGAATAACAAAAAAATATCCTTATATATTATACTATTTTAGTTTTTACCAGACTAAATAACTCTTTGTTTTTTGCTTTCCTCTTAAAAATTACAGCTATTTACAGCAGGTATTTAACTCTAAATTCTGCGCTATTAATAGTGGAATAGTTAATTAAAAATAAGAAAATTTAAGAGCCCTCTCTCTTACAAACGCCAGACTGATTAATTATTTTACAAATAAAAAAAAATAGATAATCTTAAAAAGTTTATTTTTTCTTTAAAATTAAAACTTCTTAGCATAGGCTATGCTAAGAAAAAAGGCTGTCCTAAAAGGTAAATTCTCATCAAAAAACTCTTATCCCTTTTTTAGACAGCCTTGTTTTATAACTAAACTGGTTACTTGTTATACATAAGGCTTACTGCCCACATTGCCCTTCTCTAATCCAGCCTCCGTTAACTCTCCTGTAAAGACTCCCTCTAAAGGTTACCGTATCGCCTATTTGATAGCTTATTGCTCTATTAAAAGCAGCTACACCTTCGCAGATATCTGCAGTATCGCTTGCACATTCTCTAAGTAAATTCCATCTAGAAAAATCTCTTTCGAACAAAAACCCTCTAAAAGTTACTTTATCCCCTACTTGGTAGCTTTGAGCTATATCAAATTCTTCTACTCCGTCACAAGCATTTGTTGGATTGGTTGGGTTAGTTACTGTTACAGTTTCCTCTTCTTCCTCTTCCTCTTCCTCTTCTTCCTCTGTACTAGTACTAGTATCGGCACTTGGGTAAGCTTGATTTGTTCCTGCTATATCGCCATCTGATAATCTACCCGAACTTCTTGGTAATACATTTCCACTTAAATCTACTATTGTAGGCTGTCTATTTCTTGAAAAAGTAAACGATCCGTACATCATAATAGAATTTTTATCTAACTCTGCTGTTAAAGGGACAGAATTGTTTGCTATAAAAAATTGATCTTCGGCATTAGGAATAATGTTTTCGAAGTTAACTTTTACAGAATCGTCTCTATCTGCTCTATTTTGCTCGTGTATAAACCCTAGTGTATGCCCTATTTCGTGTATAATTACAGACAGTGGCGCATTACTTCCAAAACGTAAAATACCTCTATTACCTTGTACTCCTAAAGAGGCTACCCCACAAGAGCAATTGTCTCCTGTACGTTCTACATTTACATAAAAAGTTTCGTTGGTCCTTTCTTTAAATTGAATTCCTGTTTTAGATTCCCATTCTTGTATTGCATTTTGGAAACTCACCTTCATAACATCGGTTAGGTTCCCTATTCTATAAATTACTGTATTGTTTGGCCATTTACGCACTTGCCCGCTTCCTAAAATAGTTATTCCAGATCTTGTAGGCAGTCTTGGAATTATAACTTCTGGTGCATTAGGGCTGTCAAAATTAGATTCGAAAAGCACCATATCGCTACCTGCTCCTCCTAGTAAAAAAGTACCGTCTTCTTGCTCTAAAACGGGTACTTCGCTCCCCATTAAACTTCGTGTTTGTATATTATTAATAGCCGCTGGAGTATCTGTTAAATCTGGTGTTCCTGTTAAATCTGTTTTCTCTGTTTCGCAAGACCATAATGCACATAGCAAAGCCACTAGGCTTAGTAATTTAATTGTTTTCATAATTGTGAGTTTTATTGATTTGTATAGAGTTACAAACGGTTATATCTTAAAATTATTATAATATAATTAATTATTAAAAAAGAAAATCCCCAAACCTTGCTAGCAAGGTTTGGGGATAATTTACAAATCTAACCCCTACAGGTAGGGTTTTTCTTGTTTAAAGCTAAATATAAGCTATAATGCACGTTGTTTATCGGAGTAACCTCTCCATTTTTCGATACAATCTGTAATATCTTTTGGTATTGGAGCTTCAAAAAATAGCTGCTTACCAGATGTTGGATGTTCAAAACCTAAAGTACGCGCATGTAGTGCTTGTCTAGGTAAAATCTTAAAACAATTGTCTACAAATTGTTTATATTTAGTAAAAGTGGTTCCTTTTAAGATTACATTACCGCCATAACGCTCGTCGTTAAAAAGGGTATGCCCTACATATTTCATATGTACCCTAATCTGGTGTGTGCGTCCTGTTTCTAATTTACATTTTAACAAGGTAACATAGCCCAAACGCTCTATTACTTCGAAATGGGTAACTGCTGGTTTCCCTTTATTTTCTTCTTCCCCTTCCCAAACATAATTTTGCAATCTATTTTTAGGATGGCGACCAATATTACCTTCTATTGTTCCTGCGTCTTCTTTTACATCTCCCCATACTAGTGCTACATATTCTCTAACACTTGTTTTATTGGCAAATTGTTTAGATAGATGTGCCATGGCTTCTTCTGTTTTTGCTACCACCAAAAGCCCACTAGTGTCTTTATCTATACGGTGTACCAAACCAGGTCTATCACTACTGTTATTAGGTAAATTATCAAAATGATAAATTAATGCATTAATCAAAGTTCCCTCGTAATTGCCGTGCCCTGGGTGCACCACCATACCTGCTTCTTTATTTACTACCAACACATCGTTATCTTCGTAAATTACGTCTATAGGAATATTTTGAGGGGTTAGTAGTTGCTCGTAGGTTGGGTGCTCCAACATCATACGCACTACATCGTTGGGTTTTACTGTATGGTTGGATTTTACAGGAATATCGTTTACCCATACATGCCCCTCTTTGGCAGCGTGCTGTATTTTGCTACGCGTCGTATTTTCTATAAAATTTAGTAAAAACTTATCTACTCTTAAAGGTTCTTGACCACTTCCTGCAACAAAACGATGGTGCTCGTGCAAATCGGATGCTTCCTCTGGCCCCATACTATTTTCGACTATACTCATATAAACTACATTGATCCATCACCTACTACCAAATCTATCGTAGAGGTTTTCATTAATAAAGAATTAGGCGCTAAAAACTGCCCTTTATATTGTAACTCCAAAACCACATTTTTAGCAATATTGGGTCTATAAATAGTTTTTCCTACCTTAAAACCTAAAGCTCTAAGGGTTGGTTCTGCTTGCCTCATTGTTTTTTGAACTACATTGGGCACGCCTATTTTCCTATACCCCGAAGGATTTAGCACTAGGTATATTTTTCTATCTTGCTTTACAAAACTACCCGCTTTAGGACTTTGCTCTATTACCGATAATGGAGGGAAATCTGGATTAAAATTAGCCGAATCCTGCACTTTTGCCTCTAAAGATAATTCCTCTAAAAAATGTTTCGATTTGTCGAAACTAAACTTTTCTAAGTTAGGCACTTGTATTCTTTCGTCGTGACGAGTTGTAAAATTTAACCATTTTAAGGCTAAAAATATTAACACCCCTAGACTTACAAATGCTAACAAAAGTTGATAACCAAACGTTTTACTAAATATAAATCGCAACAATCCCATATCTGTATTTTAAACAAATATACTAAAACCTACACTGTTTTTTTTGCCCTTTGTATTACTGAATTCCTTTATTTTTGCTAATCTATACTTCTACTATCTAAGGTATAGGTTTTAAACTTTAACTATGAAAAAAAACATAGCGATAGCCATGGGGGGTTATTCTGAAGAACACGACATTTCTATTAAAAGTGGTAATATCGTTTACAAACATTTATCTAAAGAGCGGT
>CALGNG010000118.1 GCA_937958735.1 uncultured Aquimarina sp.
AGATAAAGTATAGTGTTTAAAACAAAAGCTACTTTGTAAAGAGGTAGTTTTTGTTATTTATAAAGAAAAATAGAGTGTGGTGTGTACGGAATGCAATTCCGCACTATTGGAGTGGATTGAAAAAAAGGAAAGAGGGGAATAAAATCTATTCGTAATTTAATTATTTTATTTACATTGTTTTTAATTTAGTTGTTGGCTAATCTTAAATTTTCATGAAAGTTATTACTAGTAAATTAAAAAGAATAAATAGAGATATTAATTATTCCTTAGTGAGTTTTACTCTATTAATGATATTAACTGTGGTATGTACAAATTTTTTTAAAAGTAATTTTATGCAATATTTTGGCATTATTTCTTTTTTTTGCTACTACTTCTAGCTTAGATTCAAGTAATAAACGCAACAGGTTTTTAAGGCTAAAAAATATTAAGATGTTCCCTTTCATGTATCAAAAATTGAAAAGAGAATATTTGTAATTGTTTCTAAAGGAGTTTGTTTGTCAACTTAAATGAAAAACATTTAGGAAATGGATTAGTCATTATAACAATTAGGATATAAACCAACATACAGTTTTTATATGTTTAGTAAACCAGAAAAAATTGTTTTTGAAACGCTATTTGAAGCAATTTCAGAAGCAGTAGTTGTTGTAGATGAATTTCAAAAAATTAAAATTGTAAATTCTTCTTGTGAAAATATATATGGTTATGATAAGGGTGAACTATTAGAAGAGCCTTTAGAAATATTAATACCTAAAAAACATAAAAAAAAATATATAAGTTATTTTGAGTCTTTTTTTAATAGTAAAAAAAAAAGACAAATGGGTGAAGACTATGATTTATATGCTCTTAATAAAAACAACAGTATATTCCCTGTAGAGATGGGATTAAATCCATTTGAAATTCAAGGCAAACATTATGTTATGATTCTTATTGTAGATATAACTGTAAGAAAACAAAAAAGCCTTGAGATAATAAGACTTAACACTAAATTAGAGAATATTGTAAAAGAGCGAACTCGTAGTTTAAGTAATACTGTTGGGAAGTTAGAAAAAATGAATCAACAGCTAGATGAGGAGAATAAAAAAAGGATTGAAGCAGAGAATAAAGCACAAATTACATTAAAGAAAGAAAGAAATCTAAATGAATTGCAAACAAAGTTTTTATCAATGGTTTCTCACGAGTTTAAAACTCCTTTAACAGGTATTTCAGTTTCAACTATGTTATTACAAAAATATAGTTTGACTAACCAACAAAAAAAAAGAGAAAAATATATTTCTATAATTAATAGTAAAGTACATTATTTAAATGGTATTCTAAATAATTTTTTATCAATTGAAAAATTAGAGAAAAAAGAAATACGATATGACATAACAACATTTTTTATTAAAGATGTTATTGATGAGGTTATAAATGGAGCAAATTTATTAATTAAAGAAGGACAGAAAATTATTTGTATATCAAATTTTGAGAATGTCTCGATTAGTCAAGATCAAAGGATAATTGAATTGACTTTATCTAATCTTATAAGTAATGCAATAAAGTATTCTCTAGCAAATACGACTATTTTTATAGCTGTTGGACAGGATAAAACAAATACGACGATAAGAATTATAGATAAAGGCTTTGGAATACCCGAAAAAGATCAAAAAAATATATTTAAACGTTATTTTAGGGCTGAAAACGTTTTGTTAATTGAAGGAACAGGAATTGGTTTAAATATTATAAAAACACATTTAGAAAATCTAGGAGGTAAACTCGATTTTAAAAGTAAACATAATGTAGGAACTACTTTTATTGTAACAATACCAAATAAGTTTAGTTGATGACAAAAATTTTGTTAATAGAAGATGATCAAATTATAAGAGAAAGCACTGCTGAATTATTAGAATTTGTAGAGCACTATTCTGTTATAACAGCAGAAAATGGGGAAATAGGATTTCGAAAAGCATTAGTAGAGATACCAGATATAATTATTTGTGATGTAATGATGCCTAAAATTGACGGATATGAAGTTTTAGAAAGATTATCGTCAAACCCAAAAACACAATTTATTCCTTTTATTTTTTTATCTGCAAAAACAGAAAGAAAAGATGTTAGAAAAGGAATGAATTTAGGGGCTGATGATTACATAACAAAACCCTTTACTGAAGATGAATTAAATAGTGCTATAGAAAGTAGATTGGCAAAAGCATCAATCCTCAAAGAATTACGAAATGTTGAAGAGGTACATAAAGAAGGAAAACAACTTAAGAACCTTAATGATTTAAAAGTCTTTTTTAAAAGTTATGGAATTCCTTTTTCTTATAAAGTTGATGAAATAATTTATAAAGAAGGAAGTAGATCAAAGTATATTTATATGATTGTAGAAGGAGCGGTAAAATCTTACAAGCTTAATGAACAAGGAAAAACCCTTACCACATCAATATACAAAGAAGAGGATTTTTTCGGATACACATCTTTTTCAAAAAATGTTCCATATCAAGACAATTCGGAGACCATAAAAGCGACAAAAGTAGTTGGAGTAAAAAAAGAAAAATTAATTACATTATTAAGTAACAACCATAAAGTCGTTTTGGATTTAGTTGATTTATTAGCAGATAATTTAAAAGATGTTAAGGATCAATTATTGGATATGGCTTATAATTCAGTTCATAAAAAAACTTCAGCTACTCTATTAAAATTCGCAAAAAAAATTAATTATAAACCGGACGATTTAATAAAAATTTCTAGACAAGATTTAGCAAATGTTGCAGGAATTTCTACAGAAACATTAATAAGAAGTCTCTCAAAACTTAAGAAAGAAGGGATTATTGAGATAGATGGGCGTAATATAAAAATACTTGATTTAGATGCGTTAAAAACAATTGAATAGGCTTATTTGCACATTTTTTTACAAGATATGATATATATCATATCCTATAAAGTTAAATCAAAATATTTTTGTACTACGGTTAAGTTCTAAAACAATCCTAATCGTTTTAATTTTTTTTTTAATTTAACAATAATAAAATGGCAAATTTTTTAACGCAATTTACAGAGGATATTAAAAATAATCTACCTGGTTATATCGCTGTTACAGTAACAGAGGTTTCAAGTGGTGTTTGCTATGTTTCTGATTCTGTAAAAAGCAATTTTGATCCCGAAGTAGCATCTGTATTTAACTTAGAAGTAGTAAAAGCAAAATATAATGCAATTAAAGCTTTAGAATTAACAGCTGGTATACAAGATATTTTAATTACCCTAGATAGTCAAATTCATATTATTGATGTTTCTGAAAATGGAGATTATTTTATCTATTTAGCAGTTGATTCTGATCAAGCAAACTTAGGTATGACTAGAGCATTACTTAAAAAATATAAAAAGGATATTAAACGTAACCTTCAATAGGTGACAGTCCCAGCTGGAGTATAGTATGTAAAAATAACTACAACGGCTAGTGCTAGTTTGCAACTAGTACCTACGCAGTATATTAAATTTAGCCACAGCAGTATAAAATGTACTGTTGTGGTTTTTTTATGAGTTGTAAGCAGCCCCCCGCTCGCGCTCGTCTGTGACGGGTGCCAACAGCGAGAATAAAACAGAGTAATTATATTAGAAGAAAAGCTATTTCATAATTGAGATGGCTTTTTGTATTTTGTTGTGAATGAGTAGAAAATATAAATTTCATAACAAATCGGGTTTGTATTTTGTAAGTTTTGCTACAGTGTATTGGATAGATGTATTTACAAGAGAGAAGTACTTTACGATTTTAGCGGAGAGTATAGATTATTGTAGAAAAAACAAAGGAATGGAGTTGTATGGGTATTGTTTTATGCCCAGCCATGTACATTTACTATTTAGAGATGCGAATGAAAACCCAACAGCATTATTAAGAGATTTTAAGAAATATACTTCTAAAAAGTTATTAGAAGCAATAACCGATAACCCACAAGAGAGTAGAAAAGAATGGCTGTTGTGGATGTTTGAAAAAGCAGGAAAAGAAAAAAGTAATGTATCTAAATATCAATTTTGGCAACATCATAACAAGCCCATAGAATTATGGACAGCATCGGTTATCAAACCCGATAGGAATTTCGGGCTTATATAATAACTTAATCGATTATATAAATCAATTAAAACCCGATGGCTCGGATATCTAACCCTGATGGCGCTCCCGATGGCTCGGATATGTAGCGTACGATAGCGCGGAATTGCATTCCGTGCCTACAAAGGAGATAAAGCATAGTATTTAAAACAAAATCTACCAGAACCATTTGCAATGGACATTGTCGTTGCGGGATATTTAGCTACAGTAAGTTTTTCTAGATTATCTCCAGATCAACAATACAACTTATATTCTAATGCTGTTTCCGTGCTTACGGGTTTGGCGGGAAGAACAATTAATAAGGCTATTATATATGTTATTGAAAACAGTCCATCTTTTGATAGTTTTGTCCCGATGGCTCGGATATGTAACGATGGATACCCGATGGCTCAGATATGTAACTTAGGATAGCGCGGAATTGCATTCCGTTCGCGATGGTTTATTAGTGGATTTAAAGGAGGTCTAATTGGAGGTGCTTTAAGTGGTTTGACAGGAGGGATTTCTGGAGGGATAAGAGCTAATAAAATGGGTCTTGATTTTTGGGATGGTACAGGAACAATGGAGATGCTACAGTCTGAAGCTCTACCTATTAATTCATCTACAAATAAAAAAACAGATTTCTCTACTAACCCGATGGCTCGGATATGTAAGGTTGGATAGAGCGGAATTGCATTCCGTGCCTACAAAGAAGATAAAGTATAGTATTTAAAACAAAAGCTACCTTGTAAAGAGGTGGTTTTTGTTATTTATAAAGAAAAATATAGTGTGGTGTGCACGGAAAGCAATTCCGCGCTATCGGATTTGAATGGGTTTATAAAAGTTTTAGAATTGTGATTAATAAATTTAGGAATAATAATTATGGGTGTTAATCTATTATAATTATTGGGTGTAATGCTGTTTTTTAAGCTAATTATTAGGGTGATTTTTTAAAAATAGAAATAGTAGGGTAGGGTATTTAATTCTTAAAGAGTTATAAAGGTGTATAATTTTAAATAAAAAAAATATGTATTCTAAAATTTTTGCAATAGCATTAACGTCTATTTTTATTTTAACATCTTGTGAAGGAGATTCGATTAATCCGGAAGAAACTCCAGAAGAAAACCCAATAGAAAACCCTCAAGGAATTAATGAAAATGAATCTGGAGAAAACGGACAAGAGACTCCAAACGCGACAGACTCAGAAGAAGAAACGCCTAACGATACTTCAGGAAATATAAATCCAGAGGAAGAAACCCCAGAGGAAGAAACACCAGAGGAAGAAACACCAGAAGAAACTCCTGTTATAGAATTAGAGGAAGAAATAGAGGTAAATAATATGCCTTCTAATAATTTAGGGAATGAAATTACAGTTAGAAATGGGGCTTTATTAATTTCTGTAGGAGCATCTACTATTGGTCCAAACCAAAGTTTTAGTTTTACTACAGGAGATGGTGCTTCAGATTTTATACCAAATTTTACTACATCGTCTATAACTTTTGGATTACCAAATTTTACAAATCAATGGGCTGTTTTTAATGCAATAACAGGTAATATAATTACTATTACAAACTCTTTAGACGAATTAAAAGCTGTAGATTTTGATACTTTAATAC
>CALGNG010000119.1 GCA_937958735.1 uncultured Aquimarina sp.
TGTTGTTAGCTAAAAGATCAATCATCATTAAACGATTTTTATATAAAATATCATCTTTGATATGAAAGACCATTTCGTCTACAATTAAATGTGCATCCTCTGGCGCTACAATTCCGTTTCGTAATACGGCCTCTTTATCCACTGGGATTTTAACACTTTTAGAAGGGAAGGTGTTAATCCATGTACCGCTTTGTAGCTCTGCTTTAGTTCGTTTATCATCGTTTTCTACCCAGTCCATCCAAAGTTTAATATCCAGAGTATCTTTAGTTAGTTCTTTATGGTAAATAGCATCGTTGTTTCCCCATCGGTAAAACTTATGTTTTAGTTGAGAAGGGATCGGTTTGCTGTCGTAAGCAGCTCGTTTCATCTGGTCTATGTACCAGTCGGTAGCAAACAAACTGGTGTTTATAGTACGTACATCGGTACGGTATTCTTCAATATCTTGGGCATACCAAAGGGCAAAAGTGTCGTTATCTCCAATGGTAAAAAGCAAGGCATCTTTTGCGCAAGAGTCTAAATACATTTTAGCCATAGCGGGAGCTGTATATTTATTAGCACGACTGTGATCGTTCCAGTTTTGAGAGGCCATTAATACTGGAGCCCCTAGAAGACTAGCTGTAAGAACAAGGGGTATAGTTAATTTAGAACTTAAGTAGTTTTTTATCCCGTCGTATAAAGCATAAGCACCAAACCCAATCCACATTGCAAACACATAAAAAGAGCCTACTAATGCATAGTCGCGTTCTCTAGGTTCAAAAGGGCGTTCGTTAAGGTATATTTTTAAAGCAATTCCAGTAAATAAGAAAAACAATAAAAGCACCCAAAAATTCTTTTTGTCGTACTGTAGTTGAAACAAAAATCCAATTAAACCTAAAATAAGCGGAATAAAATAATAGGTATTTCGTCCTTTGTTTTTTAAGTCATCGGTGGTTAAAAAATCCTGATTCCCTAAGCGTAATTCGTCTATAAAGTTAATTCCACTAATCCAGTTTCCATCTTGGTTCGTATATTTTCCTTGATTATCGTTTTGTCTCCCTACAAAATTCCACATAAAATAGCGCCAATACATATATCCAAATTGGTATTGAAACATGTACGCCATGTTGTCTATAAAAGAAGGTTTTTTTACGTTTATATATTCTCCAAAACGAGTTAAGAATTTCTGGTAACCTTCCAGTCCTACCTTGCCACCCTTATAATCGGTTAAAAATTCGTTAACAACACGTTGTAAATCTTTGTCTTTGGCGTATTTGGCTTTTATAGTAAAAGCAAGGGGTTGGGTAATACGCATGTAGTTTTCGGCATGCTCGCTACTCCACATCCTAGGTAAAAAAGCTTTATGAGCTGCTTCTAGGTTCTGTTTAGCGTTTTTATATTCGTTTACAATAATATATTTCTTTTTTTTAAGATCCTTCTCGTACTTTGGTTTATCGTCTAGGTAGGGTTTTTGAGGATCTAGCCCGCCATATATTTCAGAAAACTGTGGTCCGTAAAATAAATGTGTTTCTTGGTACTGCTCTCGGTTGTAGTAAGCTAGTAATTCTCTGGCGTTATTAGGATTGTTTTCGTTAACTACCGTTCCAGCATTAGCGCGAATAGGAAGCATAATCCAGCTAGAAAAACCTATAAAAATAAATAGCACACAAAGTACTAAAGTGTTTAAATGTACATAGCCGTTTTTGCGGGTATATTTAATTCCGAAAATAAATATAAGTATAAATAAAAGTCCAGAAAAAATAGTTCCAGAGTGAAAAGGAAGCCCTAAACTGTTTACAAAAAAGACCTCTGCTTTTCCGAAGAAAGTAAGTGTATAAGGCAGTAATAGTTTAAAAATAAACATTAAAATGGCAATGGCAACTACGTTAGCGATTAAAAAACTTTTTAGGCTAATGGTTTTGTAGTTTTTAAAGAAATATAAAAAAGCAATAGCTGGTAACGTAAGTAATCCCATAAAATGGACTCCAAAGGACAATCCAATAACAAAAGCAATAAGGATTAGCCATTTGTTACCTCTAGGCTCGTGCATGTCTTTTTCCCATCGTAAGCCCAAGTAAAAAAGTACAGATAAGATAAAAGAAGCCATAGCGTATACCTCGGCTTCCACAGCGTTAAACCAAAAACTATCGGTAAAAGTAAAGGCTAATGCACCAACGGCGGCACTTCCTAAAACCATCCACTGCGAGTCGGTAGCAATTTCTTCTGTACTCTTGGTAATTACCAGCCTACGTATTAGGTAGGAAATAGACCAAAACATAAATAAAATAGTAAAAGCAGAAGCCATTACAGACATCATATTTACTGTTAGAGCAATTAGTTGCGCATTGCCAAAGCTAAAGGTAGCAAAAAAAGCTCCTAACATCTGGTATAACGGAGCCCCTGGTGGGTGACCCACTTGTAGTTTTGCAGAGGTAGAAATATACTCTCCTGCATCCCAGAAACTGGCTGTAGGCTCTACAGATAGGGAGTAGGTGGTTAATGCGATGGCAAATACACACCACCCTATAATAATATTCCATTTTTGGAAATTGAAGACTTTCATAAAAGTTAGCTTAATAAAAAGTTGAAGCGAATTTACTAATTAATATATATACGATGTCAAAGACAACGAATTTCAGTTTTTTTAATTTTTTTTAGGTTTTTGTTTGTGGGAAGGATATTTAGGTGTATATTTGCACTCGCATTACGCAATTGGTCTATGGTGTAACTGGCAACACGTCTGTTTTTGGTACAGAAGAGTCTAGGTTCGAGCCCTAGTAGACCAACTTAAAAACCCTTTAAAACATTTGTTTTAAAGGGTTTTTTGTTTTATAGTTGGTAAATTAAAAGATTAAGTTTGTGTTCCTTTGGTGTGTTAGTGTCTAATAGAGTAATTATTTTAATGTATGACGGAGTATAAAGAAGGCTTAAATAGAGTGTCTGATAAAATGATTGAAAAAATTATTAAAGAAGGCTTTCCTATTAAAGAGGCTTTTCTGGCGACTATATCAGAGGTAGGTTCTGCTCATTTTAATTCTTACGAATTGGGTTATATATTTTCAAGAGGAAGTGGTAAGGCTTCTTTGTTGCTATATAAAAAAACAAAAAATATAAACCTTGACTGGGAGCCTAATCCAGCGGTGCAATTAATTGGTAGAAAAAGTGATAAATCAAATTTACTAAATAATCAAATGTTGGAGTATGCAAAGCTTATGTTGTATGAAAATAGGGATAAAAGTATTGTTGTAAATAAGCTAGTTAAAAGATTTAATATTGATTTGAAGGATGCTAAATCTGTAAAATTTAAAATTTTGGTAATTACGATGCAAAAAATCTAGTTATTGTAATAAGCGGATCGGGTTGTTGTACTTAATCTTTTGGGCTCTCCAAGAATATCGTTTGATTCTAGATTGCTTTGCGTTCGGTGGTTTTTCTTTTTATTGAATATAAAAAAACCTCGAAAACTAAAAGTTAACGAGGTTTTAAAGGTGGTGCCTCCAGGAATCGAACCAGGGACACAAGGATTTTCAGTCCTTTGCTCTACCAACTGAGCTAAGGCACCCAATTTTGCTTAAAGTGTTACACTGCTAAGCGGGTGCAAATATATAACCTTTTTTTACTTCTAGAAAATAAAATCGAAAAAAAATCTTAGTATTTTTACATTTTATTAGAATCGACACTATGAAATTAATTATTGATGCAGGAAATACTACGGTTAAAATAGCTGTATTTAAAGGGTTTAGATTGTTGGAGAAAGAGACTTTGGATGAAAATCAATTAAAAATAATTTTAGAAAAAAAAATAAAAAAATACGCTTCCATTAGTTCGGTAATACTAAGTTCGGTTTCTAAGGTGGAGAAAAAAGCTTTTTTAGAAGTATTGAAAGACGTGGAGGTGGTGGAATTGACTAAAGATACAAAAGTGCCTTTTCATAACCTGTATACTACTCCAGATACACTAGGTGTCGATAGGATTGCTTTAGTAGCGTCTGCGGTTTCTAAATTTCCCCAAAAAAATTGTTTAATAATCGATGCAGGAAGTTGTGTGACCTACGATTTTGTGAATAAAAACAAAGAATATCGTGGCGGAGCTATTGGTGTAGGATTGCAAATAAGGTATGCGAGTTTACATAATTACACAGCCAATCTACCTCTATTAAGCCCTAAGCATGTAGATTCTTTTGTAGGGAATAGTACAGAAAATGCGATTCATGCAGGAGTAAGTTTAGGGATGGAAATGGAAATTAAGGCTGTAATTGAAGATTTTAGTCACAAATACCCAGAGCTTGTCGTTATTTTAACAGGCGGAGATGCAGAATTTTTGTCTAAACGATTTAAAAATGGCATATTTGTCCTTCCTAATTTTTTAATAGAGGGGCTAAACCATATACTGGATTATAACACCAATACATGATTAAAAAAATTTTAATAAATACATTGCTGCTAGTAAGTGTTTTTGTGAACGCGCAGGAATCATCATTTTCTCCATATTCAATCCATGGTATTGGTGTTAGTAAATTTAGAGGTTCGGTTAGTAATACAAGTATGGGTGGTCTTACCATAGTGTCAGACCCCGTTACCCCAAGTATTTTAAATGCAGCCACCTATGCAGATTTAAATAGAACCAATTTTTCTGTAGGAGGGAGTTATTCTACAGGGAAAATAAAAGAGGCTAACGGAGAGTCAGACGGTAGTGCAACTAGTTTTGATTACTTAAGCATAGCCATTCCAGCGGGTAAGTTTGGTTTTGGTTTTGGGATACTTCCTTTTACTGCTTCTGGATATAGGATAGATCAGGAATTACCAGCGGGTACCAGATCTCAAACAGGTACAGGTAATGTAAATAGGGCATTTTTAGGAATAGGAACTAAGGTGTATAAAGATCTAAAATTAGGAGCGGAAATACAGTATAACTTTGGTAGGATAGAAGGGGAGATTACCCAAATAAATACCGATACTAGTATCTCTAATACAAGAAGAATCGATCAGTCCGATATTTCTGGATTTTCGTATGCTTTTTCTGCTATTTATGATTATCCAATAAAAGAAGGCTACGTGTTTCGTACAGCTTTAAATTTAGAGCTGTCTAGCGATATTACCTCTAG
>CALGNG010000120.1 GCA_937958735.1 uncultured Aquimarina sp.
GAACCATTGATAGTATGTGGAATAATGAAAAGCAACAACGTAATGCTCTAGATATAGCAAAACAAGCAGGCTCTTTATACGATAAGTTTGAAGGTCTAGTAAAAGACCTAACAAGTATTGGTAAAAAAATAGACGATACAAAGAAGGATTATAGTAGTGCGATGAATAAGTTAGTGTCTGGCAGAGGTAATTTAATTACCAGTGTAGAAAAATTAAAGAAAATGGGAGCAAAAGCCAAAAAAGCACTCCCAGAAAATATATTGAGTCGTGCAGACGACAAAGAAAACTAAAAGAAAGAATATGAAAAAGGTGTTATTTTTAATTTTAACAGTTATAGCTTTAGGTTATGGAGCTTATTTTGCGGTAGTATATTATGCCTCTTATAGTAATGGAACCCGAAGTGGAGAGTTAATTAAGTTTAGTAAAAAAGGAATAGTTTTTAAAACTTACGAAGGCGAAATAAGTCAAGGTATTTCTGGTGCTCAAATATTTAGTTTTTCGGTAGAAGACAAGGAAAACGAAGTAATTCAAAAACTAATGGATTATCAAGGTAAATATGTAAAATTAACCTATAAAGAGCGCTTTGGCACTTTTGCATGGTTAGGAGATACGCAATACTTTATTACCAATGTAGCATTGGAAAGTTCGCCACATTTTAATAAACAATAATTGGTTTAATTAATGGCAAAAGGTGCGCTAAGTTTAAAGGAAGGAATCATTACCTTAAACTTTTTGGTAGAAGTAAAATTTACCATGTTATAATAGCCATTCATAGCTCCAAAAGGAGAAGAAAGCAAACAACCGCTAGAGTATATATGTGTTTCGCCAGGCCTAAGAACAGGTTTTTTGCCAACAACACCTTCTCCTTCTACAATTTCTGTATTGTTTAACGCGTCTTTAATTTCCCAAAAACGGGAAGTAAGTTGTACAGAGTCTTTGCTTTGGTTTTCGATAGTTACCTTGTAACCAAAGGCAAAATGAATCTTGTAGTTCTTATAGAACGTGCCTTCAAAATGGGTGTCTACCGAAATTTTAATGCCACTGGTAACTTTTTGAACCATAACTACATCTTTTATAAAGATACTTGAAGCATAAATATACTAATTTTATAAACAATATTTAATTAAGAAAGCTTTTTAATTAGTAATATTTGCAGAGTTGGTGCTACCAACACCTATAATTCTATCAAACCGATCTCCTGGCCCTCTATAATAAGCTAAAATAATATATTCGTTTTCGGTTTTATCAAAATTTCCAGAAATAGCCCCTTCATTAATAACTCCATTAACATCTTTGGTTACATATTTAAAATTATGAAAACCTTGTTTTAATAAAACTTGCCCTGTATATCCTCTAGCTACAGGATTGTACTTTAGTAAAGTGCTGGTATCGGTCGTATAGTTATTAAAACCACCATATATATGTACTTCTTTATCCTTTATTTTTGGAGTAACTAAAGTAAAATGCAGCCAAGCATATTCGGCCTCAACGTCATTATTAGTAGCTGTAAGATTCCGAATCACAAAATTTCCATTAACATCTGGATTGTAGGTGTAAGTCGTATTTTTCCTAGGGCGGTGTGGATATAAATAATTATGATAAATGTCTTTTAATTCGATATGGCTAATATTTACGGTAGCATTTCTAATCTCTTTATTATCAAAATTCCAATACTCGTTACTTCCCCAAAAACTAGACTCCTCGTTATATTTATAAACATATTGGTTACCTATATTGTATTGTGGCTTTAGATTATCTATAGACGTTCTAAGGTTTTGATTTTGAAAAATAATCGTTTTAAGATTTTTTTGAGGATTAATAATCATAAAGTCATTAGAATCAATAATAAACTGAACATTCTGTTTTTGATTGATGTATTGGATGCTTCGGGATCTTTTCACCTCTGCCTGAATACTAATCCGATTTCTTTCATATAAAATAAATTTTTTAGAAAACATTAATTCCTCATCATCATTATATAATTCAAAAATATAATTGCCACTCTTTTTTAATCTAGTTACATTTCGATTAGGAAAACGCACCCTGTAGTGTGTATAGATTTGTAGTGAATTTAAAGAGTTTTCGGTATCTTGAATTCGGATATTATCAATACCATCTAAATACTCATTTCTAGATAGTTGAGTGGGGGTCCAGTCAAAATTGTAATATTTTATTTTATAATAATAAAAAGCTTCGTCTCCTACAATATCGTCAAAATTTATCTCAAAGCTATTTTCAAACTCTAATATTGGAATTCCATTAAGGTTGGTGCCATTTTGTTCAAATTGTATTGTTTTTATGTAATCCGGAGGAGTCATTTCTATAGCTTTTTGAGCTATAACATATGGAGATAGAACTAAAGCCAAGTAAAAAAAAGCTTTTTTAATAATCATAAGGTTATTTAATTACAGGCATAAATGTAGTTAAAAACTAGGCGAAAAATGCACTTTATACTTTTAGTACTGAAAACTAACGTAAGTTGATGCATCGTTAGTGTAAAAACACACTATTTAAATACATTATAAATAATATATTACTCTACTATCTGCTTTCATTAGGGGGGAAATTATCATTAAATTTGTGCGGTTTTTAAGTTAAATTCAACTACAAATATGTCAAAAGACATTCGTATCAAGAAAGGCTTAGATATTAGTTTAGTAGG
>CALGNG010000121.1 GCA_937958735.1 uncultured Aquimarina sp.
AATTTAATTGGGTCTAATATTTTTAATATTGGATCTGTTTTAGGGATTACTGCTATAGTATCTCCTATACCAATGGATAGTCCCGAAATTTTATCTAACGATATTTTATGGATGGTTGGTTTTGCTCTATTATTGCTAATCGTATCTATTTTACCTAAAACAAATACCATTTCTAAAGCTAAAGGACTTATTATATTTGTGCTTTATGCCATTTTTGTATCCTTAACCTTTATAAGCTAATAGCCTCTAAAAGGTTTAGTAATCTAGATTTACCAAAGTACTCTAAAGTTTAGATTGGGAGTTATTCCTAACGAATTAAAATCTGTGGTAAGTAACGAATTATTTACCCCTGGAGATACCCTAAACTCTCGATTAATAATACTTTCTCTATTATATAAATTCTGAATCGACGCCCCTAGTTTATATTTTAATTTACTTTTGGGTTTTAGTTTAAAATTATATAATGCCGAAATATCTAAACGATGGTATACTGGTAAATTACCAGTATTTAACTCGCTAAACTCTATTTGTAAAGGAGTACCAAACGATCTAATATTTTCTCTATTTGTCACCGATTTACCAGTATGCCACAACCAGGAAACGGCAAAATTAAAGTTTTTATAATTGTAAAAATGAGACCAATTTATACTATAATCTATATTGGTATTTCCTTTAAAAAAATCCCCATCGTTAAAGTTTTCGAATCTATTTTTTTGATTCAAATACGATAAACTTAGCCAACTAGAATAGTCTTTAATTTTCTTTTTAATAAAGAAATCTCCACCAAATACTTGTTGCTCTCCTAATTGAAATACATCATTAAATTCGGTTACAAAACCAGAGGTAATGGTGGTAATATTATCGGTTTGTTTGTAAAAAGTATCCACCTCTATTAACCAGCCTCTTTTTTTATAAGTCGCTCCAAAAGAGCTATGTCTGCTTCTTAATACTTTAAAATTATCTCCTGTTGCGACACGCCATACAAAATTTTCTAAAGAAAGATTACTGGCTACAGATTCGTTAATTTGCGTAACAGCCTGTGAAGTAAGCGTAAGAGTAGTATTTACACTAAAATAATCGTTTACATGTGCTTTAACATACAATCTAGGTTCTAAATAAATGGTTTTGTCTACCGAATAGTTATTAAACCTTAAGCCAAGTTGAGCCGTAATTTTTTTAGATTTTTTGTATTGATAACTTCCATATAAACTCTGAGTATCTAATTTATCTTTACGTTCGTCTAATATTATAGAAAAGGCAGGCTCTGCCTCTCTAAACTCGTACCTAATATCGTTCTGCTCTACCCCAACACCTAAATATAGGTTTTGTGTGTTGTTAAATTGATAGTTGAATTGAGCGTGACTATTAATATCTTTTATAAAATTCTTTTTACTGCTCTCTCTTCTTTCCCCTAACTCCAATGCTCTACTTTGAAAACTATAGTCTAACAAATAGTTAGCTACACCTATATTGGTTTCGAAACTAAGCTTCTTATTAAATTGATGCTGCCATTGTAGACTTATACCATTGTTAACCGTTTTTAATTCGTCTGCAAATAAAAAGTCTTTATTTGTAGTCGTAAAGCTTAAATCGTCTTGTGCAAACAATCCATTAACTTGTAATTTATCTTTTTTAGTAGGAGCATAATTAACTCCTAAGTTATAGTCAAAAAAAACAAAACGATCTTTACCGTCTTTACTGTCGTTAATTGTAGTGTTTTGAAAAACACGATCGCTAAAGCTATTAAAAGTTGGAGATTCCCACAAGTCCGAAAAAGAGCGTCTACCTGCTAAGGACACCGATAACTTATCTTTAACTAAAGGAATTTTAAATACCGCATCGCTATAAAGCAAGTTGGATCCAATATTACCAGAAAATTTATTTTGTATTTTACTATCGGATTTTAAAACTATAACACTAGATAACCTACCACCGTAATTTGCTGTAATACCTTTGTTATAAAAATCTAATTGATCTATAACATAAGGATTAAAAGCAGACAACAGTCCAAAAAAGTGACTTTGATTATAGGTTTTTATCCCATTCCACAACACTAAGTTTTGATCTGGACTCCCTCCTCTTACATGTACCTGAGAAGCCGTTTCAAAAGGTGTCGTAGCATTAGGTATTTGCTGGATTGTTTGAATAAGATCTGGCTCTGTAAGCCCTGCCAATACCTTAAAATTTTCAGTAGTAAATGTGGTAATTTGTTCTTTTTTGGTTATACCGTCTGCTAGGTAGTTTTTAATAACTACTTCTTTTAACTTAAAGTCTAGATTACTTAACTCTACGTCGTTACAATTGGTATTAAATATGTCTTTAACCACCGATTTTTTTAAGAGAAAATCGTCGTTTAAAAAAGAAACCGAAGCATTATACTTTACCCCTTTTAAATTAAAATACCCATTTTTGTCTGTATAGACCAACTCTTTCCCGACTCGTACGCCTATTTTATTTCCTACAAATCCAGAGTTTACAACATAGCCACAAACGTCTACGGTATCTTGGTTATTAAATGGCCTAACAATAATTTGTTTTTCGGAAAGCTTTTCGAAACGCAATCGGGTTTGGCGTTCCAAATAATCTAAACAAACTAATAGATTGGTAGTCTTAGATAAAAAAATGGACTGATTAATATATTTATCTGTATAGCTAAAAGTGACATTAAATTTATTTTCTAAAAGCTTTATCGCCTTTAATAACGGCACAGCACTTTCTTGTCCAAATAATATATGGACTACAAAAAAAAAGAAAAAAGAAAAATATCCCTTACGACTATTATTACTCATTCATTATTTCACTAATGCAATACCTTAACCACCTTAGAGTCAGATATTTCATATCTTAAACCTACAGTGCTAAATATAGTGTATAATGCGGAATTTAAGCTATTGATTTTAAAGTTTCCTGTAAATAAGATTTCTTTTGGTATACTATCCTGATTATCAAAAGAAACATTGTAATGATTCTTTAAACTTTCTATTACTAATGGTAAAGGTACTTTGTTAAAATTAACCTCGGAACTGGATACCCAACGTGGTTGCTTGTCGCTAAAATTCCACTGGCTATCTTCTTCGCTACCCTTAACCCACTGATAGGCTTGCCCTGGCATTAAAATTAAGGTGTTTTTAGGTGTTTTTACCCTTACTTTTCCTTCAAAACATTTTACTGTAAATAAACTTTTATTTAAAATATTTACAGAAAATTGTGTACCCAGTACCTGTACCGCACCTAAATCTGTATTTACTGTGAATTTTTGTCCTTTTTTTACCTTAAAATAAGCTTCTCCTTCTAAACCTAAATTTCTATTTGTGTCCCAGTTTTTAGCCACTTTAGCTACCGAGTGGGCTTGTAGTTCCATTTCGGATCCATCTGGAAGCATTATTTTTTTGGTAGAAGCAATATTGGTTGTATAGGTTGTTTTGCTATTATTATAAAAAAACAACATTCCTACAAGAAGCAATACACTTGCTGCAACAACACTAATATAGCGATACAAAGGAATTACTTTGGACTTAGTTTTTGCTTTTTTATTACAATCCTGTTTAACTTTCATTTTATTAAAGGCACCGTCCACATCATAAGAAGTAAAGCGCAGTTTATCCGAAGTCTGCTTTATTCTTACATACTGCAAATACTCTGGGTGCTTTTCGAAATCTGATAGCTCTTTTACTGTTAGCTCTTCTGAAAGCCAACGTGCTAAAAAAGTATCATCAAAAAAATCTTTTTCCATCGTTTTCATGTTATTAATACGCTTTAAAGGCCTAATACCCTACCCTGCATTATATTAAAAATTTAAATCCCCTAAGTCCTCCCTTAGTCGCAACAATGCTTTATGCATTAACTTCTCTATTGCTTTTACCGATACTTTATTAATTTCTGCTATTTCTTTATATGTCTTCTTTTCTAACCTATTTAAAAGAAAAACCTCTCGTTGCTTGTCCGACAAATTAGCTACTACACTTTTAAATTTATCTTCAAACTCTTTTTCTTCCATTAAGTATTCTGGAGACTCATTAGTACTGTAATTATCTTGATTTACAATTAAATTTTGATGTTTAAAAATAACTTGATCGTGTCTTTTTTTGCTTATTCCTAAATTTAGAGCTATCGTAAACAAAAAGCTTTTCGCTTTTTGAGGCACTACTTTTGCACAAGTATCCCATATTTTAAAAAAAGCTTCTTGTGTTAAATCTTCTGCCAACTCGGTGTCGGAAAATTTCACAATCAAAAAATTACGCAATGCAACAGCATGTTCTTTGAAAAAAATCTCAAAATTACGTTCGTCACATAAGGACTCTTTATTTTTAAAAGACATAGGTTTTCTTGATTGCCGTAAAATTAGTTTATTTATTTT
>CALGNG010000122.1 GCA_937958735.1 uncultured Aquimarina sp.
AACGCTTGCTTCTGAGATGGGAGTTATGCAAGAAAGAATTACTTCTACTAAAAGAGGATCTATTACATCTGTGCAAGCAGTATATGTACCTGCGGATGACCTTACGGATCCTGCACCAGCAACAACCTTTGCTCACTTAGATGCTACCACAGTATTGTCTCGTAAAATTGCAGAATTAGGTATCTATCCAGCAGTAGATCCATTGGATTCTACTTCTAGGATTTTATCGGCTCAGATTTTAGGTGATGCCCATTACGATTGCGCACAACGTGTTAAAGAATTATTACAACGCTACAAAGAATTACAAGATATTATTGCAATTCTTGGTATGGAAGAATTATCCGAAGATGATAAACTATCTGTATATCGCGCACGTAAAGTACAACGTTTCTTATCCCAACCTTTCCACGTAGCAGAACAATTTACAGGAATGCCTGGTTGTTTAGTAGATATTAAAGACACAATTAAAGGTTTTAACTTGATTATGGATGGTGAATTAGATCACTTACCAGAAGCAGCGTTTAACCTTAAAGGTGCAATCGAAGAAGTTATCGAAGCTGGACAAAAAATGCTTACAGAAGCTTAGATTAGTAATCAGCACATACTATTAACAATTAATTTCTTAATAGTATGTGCTATATACTTAATACTATATAAAAAATGTTTTTAGAAATTGTAACCCCAGAACGTATTGTTTTTAGCGAAGAAATAATTTCTGTAGCTGTACCTGGATTAGATGGCGAGTTTCAAATGTTAGACAGTCACGCACCTATTATTTCCCTTTTAGTTGCTGGAGATATTAAAATTGATGCCGCCAATCTAAGTGAAGAAAACAAAAAAGCTTTAGAACAAAACACTTCCGATAATCGTTGGAATTATACAATTAAAGGTGGTGTAATTGAAGTAAAAAATAATAAAGTAATTGTTTTAGCCGACTAGCTAACATACAATTTTATTAAATAAAAAAGTGAGAATACCATAAAAAGGTTCTCACTTTTTTATTTAATAAAGTTTTAAATGCAACTTTGTTGCATTTATTGTTATATTTGCCAAAACTTAAAATTTTTAATAAAATGAAATTTACTAATTTAATCCTTTCGACAATTACCATTTTTGGTTTATACTCTTGCAGTAGCGATGACACTATACCTAATGAAGAAGAAGTAATTACAACTGTAATTTACGAATTAGCACCAGTAGAAGGAGGGGAAAATGTAACGTTTACCTTTGAAGATTTAGATTTAACAGGATCTAACCCACCAGTAATAACAAATGGCGTATTACAAGAAAACACTACCTATACGGGAGCTCTAATGTTACAAAACAAAGCCAATGGAGAGGTAGAAGATGTAAACTTAGAAATTATAGAAGAAGACGAAGATCACCAATTATTCTATATCGAAACATCGGAAAACCTTACCATAAATTATACTGACTCTGATGAAAACGGAAATCCACTTGGAATTGAAACCACACTTACTACAGGTGATGCAGAAGAAAATATAGATTTAACTATAGTTCTTCGCCACTTACCAAACAAATTAACTAGTACCGCAAAGGAAGGTGACATAACCGGTGTAGGAGGCGAAACAGAAGCCGACGTAACTTTTTCTATAAATGTACAATAAATACACCTACCTATTTTTCTTTTTTATATTTCTAAATACCGTAGCTCAAAACTGTAAATTACAGATTACAGGTACTGTTAAAGATGCTGCAACAGGACTCCCTTTAGATGCAGCTAATTTATATATAGAAGAAAATAAAAAAGGAACCATTACAGATAGTAATGGTTCCTTTACTATAACAAATATATGCCAAGGGGAATATCATTTAATATTAAGCCATATTAGCTGTACCGCTAAGGAGGTATTTATTACAGTAACCAACAATAAAGAACTAGAATTAATCTTAAAACACTCTGTACACGAATTAGAAGATGTACTAATTACAGGAAAGTCCTCTATTATTACCAACGAGAGTACCGAAACTATAAATGCTCAAAAGATAACGGATAACGGATCTCAAAATTTAGCTACACTAATAGAATCAATACCCGGTGTAAGTAGCCTTAAAAACGGTAATACCGTTGCCAAACCTATTGTACATGGCAATTTTGGTAATCGTTTAACTATATTAAATAATGGTATTGCACAAAGTGGACAGCAATGGGGTAACGATCATAGTCCAGAAATAGACCCACTTGTGGCTAATAAGATTAAGGTAATTAAAGGAGTTGGAGCGCTAGAATATTTGGGATCTAATCTAGGAAGTGTAGTATTAGTAGAACCCAGTAGTATTGATAAAGAACCCCATTTACACGGAAAGGCTAGTTATTTTTTTGATTCTAATGGATTAGGTAATGGAGTTAATTTTCAATTACAACAGTATGCTAAAAAAATAGGCTGGAAAGTTAATGCCACAGCTAAAAAATCTGGAGACAAAAGAGCTAGGGATCATTTTCTAACCAATACAGGAAATCAAGAACTTAATCTAGCCATACAATTGGAAAAAGAATTTTCTGACCGCTGGAAAACAGACTTATTTATTAGCTCCTTTAATACCGAATTAGGTGTTTTAGCAGGGTCACAGGTTGGAAATATTACCGATTTAAGAAATGCAATTCGCGAAGAAGAACCTTTAAATACAAATACAAACTTTAGTTTTAACATCGATGCACCTAAACAAGAAGTAAATCATCATCTACTTAAACTACATGCAAAAAATCGTCTAAGCGACAGTTCTTTTATAGATTATACTATTGCAACACAAATAAACAACAGGGAGGAATTTGACAATCGTAGAAATAGACGAACAGAAATTCCTGCACTTAGTTTATTGCAATACTCTTTTTTTGGAGAAACTAAATACCAAAAAAGTTTCGAATCTGGTCTTACCTTAAAAACGGGGCTGCAAATAAATTATATAGACAATGCTAACGATCCTGATACAGGTGTACTCCCACTTATACCCAATTATAGTGCTTTAGAATGGGGTGGCTTTATTACTAGCAGAAAAAAGTGGAAAAATAACACCCTAGAACTTGGCTTCCGTTATGACAATATTATCCAAGATGTAAGACGTATTAGCGTGGACTTACCTAGAAGAATTATAAATGAAAATAATAACTTTTCGAATCTTAATGGATCGGTTAGTATTAAACATCGCTTTAACGAACATTTTACTGCTATATATAATGTTGGTTATATTACTAGAAACCCCGCTATAAACGAGCTTTACAGCAATGGATTACACCAAGGCGTAAGCACTATAGAAATAGGGAACTTAGAACTGGATACCGAAAAAGCTGTAAAAACCACTTTAGAATTTAGCGGAGATGTAAATGAAGTTTTTTCTTTTAAAGCTTTAGCTTATTACCAAAATATTTCGGATTACATTTACTTACAACCCAAGGGCTTGCAAACTACAATTAGAGGCGCTTTTCCTAGGTCTGAATACGAACAGACCAATGCCGATATCTATGGCTTTGATTTGTCTACTAAATGGAATATCACCAACTCTTTATTTAGTACTGGAAAGTTTAGCTTTATAAAAGGCATTAATAAGAGCGATGGTAATATTGGTATTATTAATTTACCTTCTAATAATTTCGCTTTTTCTTTAGGCTATCAATTCCCTAAATCCATAACCATTTGGGGTAAAGATTTCGAAAACTTAGAGTTAGGCATTAATAGCAAACATGTTTTAAAACAAAACAATATATCTGTAGAGCAAGAAGTGGATCTTTCTATAAGAGATACTAATGGTAATGTAATAGAAGAGCTCTTTGCTCCTATCCCATCTGGATATACTTTATTTGGACTAAATATGGCTACTAATGTACAAATAGGTAAGAACAGGTTACGTATTACTTCTAAAATAGATAATCTTTTTAACGTGGCTTACAGAAGTTACCTAAATAGACTGCGTTATTTTGCCGATGATACAGGTATTAATGCATCTTTAGGTTTAAGTCTTAAGTTTTAAAATAAAATTATGGATACCACTATCGATTCTTTAAAAAAATTACTTCAAGAAAGAGATTTAAGAGCTACTCCTATACGTTTAGAGTTTCTAGAACTTTTACGACTTAATACCCCTTCTGCGGTAACCCTTTCTGTTATTCAAGAGGCTTGCCACAATACAGATCGAGTAACTTTATACAGGACCATCCAGACCTTTTTAGATAAAGGTATTATCCATAAAGCACATCAAAGCAAAGAAGAGGTTTATTATGCTTTATGTAATAGCAATTGCTCTACCAAAGCTCATTTTCACGATCATTTACATTTTAAATGCTCTTCTTGTAGCCAAGTTACTTGCCAACACCTTAATAAAGAAATAAAATTTTTATTACCCAGCTTTCAGATTAATAAAGTAGAAATACATATCGAAGGGGTTTGTAACAGATGTAATACCACTACTTAATTTTAATACAGTGTGCAATAACTGCACATTGTATTAAAGCTAGCCCTAAAATCTTAACTTTTATAAGATTAATATCTTTTAACTGATTAACAAAGCCTAAAGACCGTTGCAAAAGGTTCACTCTAACGGGTTATTCCTTTTTTAAATTTCAATTTTGAAGATTTCAAGCTTTTTTAGTTGAAATAGGTCTCAAAAAAGGTGTTTTTTAACCCACTTTTCTCTTATTTTTTGAAATTAGAC
>CALGNG010000123.1 GCA_937958735.1 uncultured Aquimarina sp.
ACCAACTGAGCTACCAGGTCGTCTACAATATATCTCTTATTGCGGGTGCAAAGATACGACCTTAATTTAATTTAACAATGATAAAATGTATAAATTTTACTTTTTTTATAACATAAAAAATATCAACTTGCTATTTAAAGATTATTTACATGGCAAAAAACATCATACTTATAGGCTATATGGGAAGCGGTAAATCGGCTATTAGCAAAGAGATTTCTTACTCCAACAAAATGAATTACATAGACTTAGATGACTATATTGAAGAAAAGGAAGGCATTTCCGTTTCCGAAATATTCCAATCCAAAGGCGAAATTTATTTCCGAAAAGCCGAAACAAAATATTTAAAAGAATTAGTGGAAATAAAACAAAATACTGTCTTATCTCTTGGAGGAGGCACCCCTTGTTTTGGAAATAACATGAAAATAGTTACTAATTTAGACAATGCAACCTCTATATATTTACAGACTTCTATAGGAGAACTTAGCAAAAGACTGTTTACAGAACGTACAAAAAGACCTTTAATAGCACATACCCAAAACAGCGAAGAACTTTCCGAATTTATTGCCAAGCATTTGTTTGAACGTTCTGCTTATTACAACAAAGCCAACCATACTATTAAAACCGACGACAAAACAATACAAGAAATTGCTCAAGAAATTCTTGCATTAGCCTAACACAACTAAAATAACGACTTATTTTTCATAATTAAACCCTAAAAAACAAGCGTAACCAGTAATAATTTCTATTTTTGTTTAACATTTAGACAAAAAAGATGAACAATCGAAATCTGACCTTTAGCATTAAAGATTTAGAAAATTTATGTGGAGTAAAGGCACATACCATTCGCATCTGGGAAAAAAGGTATCATTTACTAGAGCCAAATAGAACAAACACCAATATTAGGGCTTACAACATCGATAGTCTTAAAAAACTTTTAAATGTCTCCTTTCTTGTAAGTTGTGGCTATAAGATTTCTCGAATATCTAAGTTATCGGAAGAAGACATTCAAGAATATTTAAACAGTATTATATCCAACCAAACTACTGTAGACCGTTCTTTAAATTCTTTAAAGTTGGCAATGCTCAACTTTAATACTAATTTACTATCTAAAACCTATGACGAGCTAGCTAACCGTCTTTCTTTTTCTCAAATATTTTATGACGTATTTATTCCTTTTTTAAATCAAATTGGAATTCTCTGGCAATCCAATACGATAAATAGCACGCACGAACATTTTGTTGCTAATTTTATAAAGCAAAAATTATGGTCGCAAATAAATCTACTACAACAAAATATTACCAATACCGAAAAAACATTTGTACTCTATCTACCAGAGGGAGAAATTAACGATCTAAGTCTATTATTTCTTAACACTCTAATATTAGCTAAAGGCTATAAAACCATTTTCTTGGGACAAAATGTTTCGTTAGATTTCCTAACCACACTTGCAGACTTACAACAAAATTTAGTTTTTATTTCATACCTAACCCTAGCACCACAAACAGACGAGCTTAACGATTACGTATCTACTTTTAGAGATAAAATATGCCTACCTAATAGCCACGAATTGTGGATAATGGGAAGCGCCTTAAACGACACCTCCATAACGGTGTCGGCTCTAATAAAAGTAATTTATTCTTTTCAAGATTTCGAAAAAATTATTAACTAACTATGTCACAAACAATAGCTATTATAGGTTCTGGTTTTTCCTCGTTATCTGCAGCATGTTATCTAGCTAAAGGAGGCAAAAAAGTAACCGTTTTTGAAAAAAACGAATCTATTGGAGGAAGAGCTAGCCAGCTTAAAGTAGATGGATTTACCTTTGACATGGGGCCTTCTTGGTACTGGATGCCAGATGTTTTTGATCGGTTTTTTAACGATTTTGATAAAAAAACAGCCGACTATTATGAGCTACAAAAATTAAACCCTGCTTATAGTGTATTTTTTAAAGACCAATCTCGCATAGATATTGCAGACAACATAAACGATATTTACAAAGCTTTCGAAGCAGAAGAAAAGGGAAGTTCTAAAGCCTTAAAAGCTTTTATGGACGAAGCAAAAAGCAATTACGATGTAGCGGTTAAAGATCTTGTATACCGTCCTGGGATATCGCCCTTAGAACTTATTACCCCAAAAACTATATTAAAATTAGGGCAGTTTTTTAGCAACGTATCACGTGATGTACGTAAAAAGGTAACCAATCCCAAACTAATATCTATATTGGAATTTCCTGTATTGTTTTTAGGCGCTAAACCATCGGATACTCCTGCTTTTTATAATTTTATGAATTATGCCGACTTTGGTTTAGGAACATGGCAACCTAAAGGAGGTATGTACGCAGTAATACAAGGGATTCAAAAATTAGCAAAGAGCTTAGGCGTGCAATTTAAAGTAAACAGTACTGTTACCCAAATTAACACTTTAAACAAAAAAGCCACTGGAATAGTAGTAAATAATCAATCTTTAAAATTTGATATAATACTAAGCGGTGCCGATTACCAACATACCGAAACCTTATTAACCAAAAACGAAAAACAGTACTCGGAAAAGTACTGGAACAAAAAAACCTTTGCCCCTTCTAGCCTATTATTTTATATAGGCTTTGATAAAAAATTAAAAAACATAAGCCATCATAATTTGTTTTTTGATACCGATTTCGAAAAACATGCCGAGGAGATTTATGACCACCCACAATGGCCTTCCGACCCACTTTTTTACGCCAATTTTACCTCTATAACAGATCCAAGTACCGCTCCTAGTGGTTGCGAAAATGGTTTTTTCCTAGTCCCTATTGCTCCAGGTTTAGAAGATACCGAAGCTTTAAGACAACTTTATCTAGACAAAATAATTACTCGTTTCGAAAAAATTACCCATCAAAGCATAAGAAATAACATTAAATTTATAAAATCCTTTTGTGTCTCCGATTTTATAGAGCGCTATAATTCCTACAAAGGCAACGCATATGGTATGGCTAATACACTATTGCAAACCGCTTTTTTAAGACCCAATTTAAAAAGCAAAAAAATAGATAACTTATTTTTTACAGGACAACTAACAGTGCCTGGCCCAGGAGTTCCTCCTGCTTTAATTTCTGGCAAACTAGTTGCCGGATTAATCTTAAAAAATAATTAAAACAGATTGTTATGAAAGCACTATTCGACATCACATCCAACCTGTGTAGCAAAATAGTTACTAAATCTTACAGTACATCTTTCTCTTCTGCTACAAATATGCTTGCACCTAGTATACGCCAAGATATTTATAACATTTACGGTTTTGTACGCTTTGCAGACGAGATCGTAGATTCTTTTCATGACTATTCTAAAGAGGCTTTATTTAACAATTTTGAAAAGCAGATGTATGATGCCATAGATCAAAAAATTAGCTTAAACCCTATACTAAATAGCTTCCAAGCCACAGTGCACAAATACCAAATAGAACCGCAACTGTACGAAGCTTTTATGAAAAGTATGCGGTTGGATTTACACAAAAAAAACTACCTAACAGAACAAGAGTACAACGCATATATCTATGGTTCTGCAGATGTGGTAGGACTAATGTGTTTACGTGTTTTTGTTAAAGGAAACACTGCCATGTACGACAGGCTAAAAGACAGCGCTATGCGCCTAGGGTCTGCTTTCCAAAAAGTAAATTTTCTAAGAGATCTTAAGGACGATTTTGAAGGTTTGGAACGCTCTTATTTTCCTGATACCGATCTAAAAAATCTAACCGATACCAGTAAAAACAAAATTATCGAAGAAATAAAAACCGATTTTAAAGAAGCTAGACAAGGTATAAGCAAATTACCTATAGAAGCTCGATTTGGAGTGTACACTGCTTTTAAATACTACAGCAAATTATTAAAAAAATTAGAAGCCACACCTTCTAACAAATTAAAAGAAACAAGAATACGTGTTCCCGATTATCAAAAATTTGGATTATTAGCATACAGTTATATTAATTACCGCTTAAACTTAATTTAAAATGCAAACATTATTTTGGATATTAATTTTTATAGGCACCTTTATAGGGATGGAAGGTATGGCTTGGACAACGCATAAATATGTAATGCATGGTTTTTTATGGTCACTACACTCCGACCATCATCACAAAAAACATAAAAGTTGGTGGGAGCGCAACGATTTTTTCTTCGTTTTTTATGCCTCTATTAGTATTGGTTGTTTTCTTTTATGGAAAAACGAAATAGCTTGGTATGCCCTACCCATAGGCTTAGGTATTTTGGCTTATGGCATTACCTACTTCTTTGTGCATGATATTTTTATACACCAACGCTTTAAAGTATTTAAAAACGCAAACAACAGGTATGCTAAAGGCTTAAGGCGGGCCCATAAAATGCATCATAAACACCTAGGCAAACAAGATGGAGAATGCTTTGGAATGCTACTGGTTCCTTTTAAATATTTTAAAAACTAACTATTGGGCTGCCTTACGCATTTTGATTATGTACTAATTGGTTGTGGAGTTGGTGGTTTACATTTAGCCTATCAACTTTCTATAGATCCTAGTTTTTCCAGCAAGAGTATTGCTATAATAGATCCTAATATTATCCCTAAAGAAGACCGTATTTTAAGTTTTTGGGAAAAGCCCTCGGGACATTGGGACACTATTATTTTTAAACAATGGAAAAGCTGTTTTTTTAAAAATTCTAAAAACAATTTACACCTAAATCTAGATCCATATGTATACAAATCCCTAACTTTTAAGGATTTTTCTGCATTTTGTCTTCAAAAAATAAAGACCAAAAGTAATTTCTATTTTATAGATCAAGCGGCCACTTCTATATCCGAAGAAGAACACAGCGTTATCATTACAACAAACAAAAAGGTTTATAGTGCCAATTATGTTTTTGACAGTCAATTACCTTTGGATTTTACTCAAAACAAAACTAATTTTCCTACAATAAATCAATCTTTTAAGGGATGGTGGATTAAGTCCGAAAAACCAATATTTACAGAGGACACTTTTACTATGATGGACTACCGCCACCAATGGAAAAGTTCCAATAGCTTTATGTATATTTTACCTAAATCTTCCACGGAAGCGCTTTTAGAATATACTTTTTTTACTAAAGAAACCATTTCTAATAGCGATTTTGACCACCAATTACAAACATACATTGCCAAGTATTTACCCCACACTTCGTATCAAATAACAGACACCGAAGCTGGAGAAATCCCTATGTCTTCTTACCCCTTTAGCTCTAATTCTTCTGCCAGGATTATTAAAATTGGTACAGCTGGGGGCTGGGTAAAAGCTTCTACAGGCTACTCCTTTAAGTTTGCCGAAAAAAATGCAAGAATAATTATAAATCAACTAAAGAAAAAAAGACCACCTATAGGCTACCAACAACCCAAACGCTTTCGTTTTTATGATGGATTATTTATTAAAGTACTCCAACATCAAAATGCTAAAGGACCTACTATTTTTTACAAAATGTACAACAAAGTTCCTCCTGTTCTATTATTTCGCTTTTTGGATG
>CALGNG010000124.1 GCA_937958735.1 uncultured Aquimarina sp.
ATACCTGTACCCGTAGAAGGGGCAGATGGAAAAGTCCTATACGTATGGTTTGATGCCCCAATAGGATACATCTCGTCCACCAAAGAGTGGGCAGCACGCGAAGGTAAAAACTGGGAAGACTACTGGAAAAAAGAGGACACCAAGCTAGTGCACTTTATAGGAAAAGACAATATTGTTTTTCACTGTATTATTTTTCCAAGTATGCTAAAAGCAGAAGGTACCTACATATTGCCAGACAATGTACCCGCAAACGAATTTTTAAACCTAGAAGGCAACAAGCTATCTACCTCTAAAAACTGGGCAGTATGGTTGCACGAGTATTTAGAAGATTTCCCAGGACAACAAGACGTATTGCGTTATGCCTTAACAGCCAATGCTCCAGAAACAAAAGATAACGACTTTACGTGGAAAGATTTTCAAACCCGTAATAATAGCGAATTAGTAGCCATTTTTGGAAATTTTATAAATAGAACAGTAGTCCTTACCCATAAATATTACAATGGAGTAATCCCTAGCCCTAATGCCTTAGAAGCAATAGATATAGAAACACTAGAAAAATTAAAAGCCTATCCAGCAGTAATTTCTAGCTCTATAGAACGCTACCGTTTTCGAGAAGCCTCCCAAGAGCTTATTAATGTGGCCCGTTTAGGAAATAAGTACTTGGCCGATCTAGAGCCGTGGAAAATGGTTAAAATAGACGAAGAGCGTACTAAAACAATTATGTATGTAGCTTTACAAATAGCCTCTGCATTAGCCACCTTATCAGAACCATTTTTTCCTTTTACTTCCAATAAACTAAAAGGAATGTTGGCTATAAAAGAAGGGTTTGTAAAATGGAACGATATTGAGTCTACAGAAGCCTTAATGGAAGCAGGACATCAAATCGAAAAAGGAGAATTACTATTTAGTAAAATAGAAGACGAAGCCATAGCTACTCAACTACAAAAATTAGAAGACACTAAAAAAGAAAACGAAGCTTCTGCAAAAGAAGTAGAAGCACAAAAAGACATTGCTACTTTCGAAGACTTTTCCAAGTTAGACATAAGAACAGGAACCATAGTTGCTGCAGAAAAAATGCCTAAGGCAAAAAAACTGTTAGTCCTAAAAGTAGATACCGGGATCGATACCCGTACCATTGTTTCTGGAATAGCAGAACATTTTGCGCCAGAAGCCATTATAGGTAAACAAGTTTCGGTGTTAGTAAACCTAGCTCCAAGAAAGTTAAGAGGAGTAGAAAGCGAAGGCATGATTTTAATGACTGAAAATAGAGAAGGTAAATTAGTGTTTGTAAACCCAGACGAAGACGGAGTAACTCCAGGTGCAACAATTAATTAATTTAAAATATGAAACAGTTTTTTTTAAATACAATAATAGTACTTTGTTCGGTAAGCCTATTTGCCCAAAAAGAAGTAGCAGTTGTAAAAACAAATTATAAAGCTGGTAGCTACAAAAATAAAGAGTCACTTTCCATATCCAATCAAAAAACAAAAGATATGGTGCTGTTGGTGGAAGATTCCAAAGACACTAAAATATTTTTATTAGACAGTCTTCTAAAACAAAAAATGGTTTTAACCGCGAAGCGTTTAGATACTAAGTTTAAGAGTTTTATTGGGTATAGTATAGGAGAAAAAGGAGAGCAGTACCGTGTTTTTTTTACCAACAAAAATAAAAAGAAGTTTGGGATGCTATCTTTTAATTTTAAAACCAAACAGACTAAACAAACTTTGTTAGGGGAAGACTTTGGTAAAGAAAAGTACATAGAAGCGATTTCTCATAAAGGGAAATTTTTTGTAATTACAGCATTAAGAAAGTCAACAAAAGTCAATTTTTATGAATATAATGGTAAGGGGTTTCAAAAGAAACATGTCGTTTCTTTTGAAAATTTTGCATACAAAGAAGATGGATACGATAAGTGGCCGTTACAATTAATGGCAAAAGTGGGGTTAATTGGTTCGGGATCGTTAATAAAAATAGATGAACATAGCCCTAATTCTATAGAAAACACATCGGTTAAATGTAAATTATATATCAATAACGATAAATTTATTTTCACCTCAGATAATCAGTCCGATTTTACAAAAGTAATAACAGTAAATACTAATAATTTTGATGTTACAGAGGACAGCTTTATGAAGCCAGATTTAGGTATCGAAAAAGGGGGAGAGGTATTTGGGTTAAATCATAATTCTTTTATATACAAAGATGTGATGTATCAAATAGGGATGACCAGCCAACAAATGAAGTTACTGCGAACAGATTTTAATTCTAAAGAAGTTTTAGGAGAAATTGTATTAAAAAAGAAAGACAGTATCACCTTTAAAAATGGGCCTATTATTCAAGAAGGAGGAGCTAGTTTTTTTGCTTCCAGGGTAAGAGAATTAGAAAAGACTTCTAAGTTTTTAAGAAAAGTATCCTATAGCGAAATGGGGATTACCGCTTTTAAAGTAGGAGATAAATTAAAGCTTACCATTGGTGGTTATAAAGAAATTAAGACCAATGGTGGTGGAGCCGCTTTAGGTGGTTTTGGTGCTATAGGAGGGGGTATTGGAGCTATTG
>CALGNG010000125.1 GCA_937958735.1 uncultured Aquimarina sp.
CAGGTACTAAATAAACAAGAGCAATGGGTAGAAGCTATTCCTAACGAGAATGAACTAGTAATTAATGTAGGTGATATGCTAGAGCGTTTAACTAATAACAAACTAAGGTCTACCATACATCGCGTGGTTAACCCTCCCAAAGAAAGCTGGCACCAACCAAGATACTCTATCCCCTTTTTTATGCATCCTAGATTAGATATGCCTTTAAATTGTTTGGATGTTTGTATAGACGATCAAAACCCCAAAGCGCATAAGGATATTATATCTGGCGACTTCTTATTTGAACGCTTAAAAGCTATAGGGCTAATTAAATAGGTTGGAGATTCTTAAAAACCTACAAGTACTAAATCAAACATACCAATTCGATACTTTCTGAAAAATTACACAAAGCCTAAAAAAGATCATTATACCTATACATAATGATCTTTTTTAGACTTAATTTCCTCTATCCTATTAAATACTTCTTGTCGTCCTAATAATTATTCAAAAACCACTTTTCTAATTGTAGTTCTTCCTTCGGTTTTAACCCGCAAGATATATCCCTTTTAAACCTAAATCTCCAATACTTGCAAAACCATCTGTAAAAGATTCAGAATATGGTTGTTTTCCTGTCATATCCTGCAAAAGGATTTTACCAGTATCTTCTGTACCTAAATCAATGTTTAACTCATCGTTATATGCGGGATTAGGAAATACAATAATATCTTCTTGATTCTCTTGTATTTCATTTAAATTAATTCTAATCTAATTTGTACTTCTTAAAATATTATTAGCAGCATTTCCCCTGCTAATATTTGATGCCGTTACCTAGACTAATACTTATAAAAGTGTTATGATTGCGTTTTTGTTAAAATCGATCCTAATTGTTTTAATTAATCAATAAAAATAACAGAAAAATCAAGAACAATTATCGGCTTCAAAAAAACAAACAACCCTTCACAACAATAAGATTTACAGATAATTAAACAAAACAACAATAAAGAATTGTAGTAAATCTAGCGATAAACAAAAGCTCTTTTAGCAAAAAAATATTTATGTTTTTCTTAAAAAAGATTATATTTTAACATCAATTTGTACTTTTGATACTTGCAGAAATAAAAAAAATACAATAAAATCAATTATTTTTATTTTTCCTTAAAAATCTCTCTAATTTTTAAATGTTAGATAAATCACACTTGATGAAAATAAACGACAAGTCCCAGTATAAAAACTATTTACCTAACCTAAAAAGGTACGAGACAATGTCTTACAATAGATGCGGAAGAAGTGGCGTTTTACTACCTAGCATTTCTTTAGGCTTATGGCATAATTTTGGAAATTATGATATACAAGCCAATGCAGAAGCAATTTTACGTACTGCTTTTGATAATGGTATAACACATTTTGATTTAGCTAATAATTATGGACCACCTTATGGTAGTGCCGAAACTAACTTTGGAATACTTTATAATAAAAATTTTAAAGCCTACAGAGACGAATTGTTTATAGCCTCTAAAGCAGGTTACGATATGTGGGAAGGTCCTTATGGAAATTATGGTTCTAGAAAACATTTAATGGCTAGTATAGATCAGAGTTTACAACGTCTGAATTTGGATTATGTAGATCTATTTTACCACCATAGACCCGATCCAGAAACCCCTTTAGAAGAAACGGCTATAGCTCTTAGAGATATTGTCCAACAAGGAAAAGCCTTGTATATTGGAATTTCTAATTACCAAAACAATCAGATTGAAGAAATTACCCCCCTACTTAGAGACATGAAAGTGCCTTTTATTATAGACCAAGCACGATACTCTATGCTAGATCGAAAAATTGAAACCGAAATCTTACCTTCTTTAATTAATAATAATTTAGGTGCTATTGCTTTTTCTCCACTAGCACAAGGAATGCTAACCGATAAATATATAGATGGCATCCCTACAAACTCTCGTGCAGCAAAAAACAAAACCTATTTAGATACCCAAACTGTACAAGAAAAATTACCTGTAATAAAAAAATTAAATGAAATTGCAGAACAAAGAGGTCAAAAATTACATCAAATGGCAATTTCTTGGTTATTAAATCAAAAAGGGATTACCTCTGTTCTTGTAGGCGCTAGTTCTCCTAATCAATTGATAGACAACTTAAAATCGTTAAACCATCTAGAATTTACTAATAAAGAATTAGATTTAATAGATAAATTAACTAATCAATTTAAATAAAAAAAGACCTTAAAATTATACTAAAGCTATAATATGCGGGTTAATACAATAAAAATATTATTTTTGATGTAGATTTTATACTTAGTGTGTAAACATTTTATATTACTAAAATAATAAATCGTGAATCGTGTTTTTCTATGAGGTATATTATAGTCTTTTTTATTTTTATACAAACTTTTGAGGCTTTTTCTCAAGAGAATGAAATCCCTATAAATTTACCCACAGAAGATTTTCGTTTTTTTTCTGATGCTATAGCCAGAAACATTACCCTATATAGAGTAAACAGCCAAGTTGCTACAGAAAAAAAAGACATAGAACGAACTACGTTTTTATACGACTCACTAGTAAACAACGTTTTAAAAGGTACCCATTTCGATAATTTTGTAGTAAACGATTTCAACTCTGCAAAACCCATTTATTTAGAAACTTTTAAAAAGCCTATCTACTTAAAAACTACCTCTAATTGGTGCGAACCCAACGATTCTGAGATACAAGCACTAAACGATATTGCTAAAGAGTTTGGAGATGTTATCGATTTTATAGTTCTCTATTGGGATACTAGAGCTACTTTAGAAGCTGCAAAAAAGCCCTACACCAAAAATATTAATGTTCTATATGTAGATGAGCTAGAAAACTACAACTCTACTATAATACACACCATAAAACACTCTCTAGGGATACCTTCTATTTTCTTAATGGATAACCAGCGAAATATTATAGGCATCAATAAAGGAGTATCTCCTGTGTTTACATCACAGCCCACATCCGATTATTTAGGATTTGGAAAATACAACCCACCTTCTTCTAAAGAACATTTTATTAACTCTTATAACGTCTATTTTGAAGCCTTGGTAAAAGATGTGAATACTATTCTTCAAAATATATAGTTTGTTATTCGGTTTACTGCTATTTTTGTAGTTCTGTTATTTAATATCTTTTAAAATTATGCTAAATCTATACAAT
>CALGNG010000126.1 GCA_937958735.1 uncultured Aquimarina sp.
GACTATATCACCTTAGATGATGGCGAATTACCCGTAGAATTGTTAGTGTCAAATGTTTTGAACCCATCTGAAAGCAATTCTAACCTTGGATTTTATAAAAGGACATTTCTTGCCGAAAATGGAGAAGTAATCTATAATAACTTCTCTATCAGACAAGATTACAAACAAGTAGATGTTGGTACTCCAGATTATAGTGATTTGCTTCTAGACAAATATATTTCGGTAATCGAAGTCGCCAATCCAATGCATAGTCTCTGGAGTGATGGAAGGTGGAATAAATTAACTATGGCTCATGGATGTTATTGGGGGAAATGTACTTTTTGTGACATTTCTTTGGATTATATTAAAGTTTACGAACCTGCTACAGCAAAGCTATTGGTAGATCGTATGGAAGAACTTATTACCCAAACAGGAGAAAACGGATTTCATTTTGTAGACGAAGCCGCACCTCCTGCTTTAATGAAAGCACTTGCCTTAGAAATTTTAAAACGAAAATTAGTAGTTACTTGGTGGACCAATATTAGGTTTGAAAAAAACTTTACTCAAGACCTTTGTTATCTACTTAAGGCCTCTGGTTGCATTGCTGTATCGGGTGGTTTGGAAGTCGCATCGGATAGATTATTAGACCTAATAGACAAAGGGGTAACTGTAGCCCAAGTAGCCCAGGTAACCCGTAATTTTACAGAAGCCAATATTATGGTACATTCTTACCTAATGTATGGATATCCAACACAAACCGTACAAGAAACGGTGGACAGTCTAGAAATGGTACGCCAGTTGTTTGAACTGGGTATTGTGCAATCTGGTTTTTGGCATCAATTTGCCTTAACCGCCCACAGTCCTATTGGTATCCAACCATCGGAATACGGGATTACACCCTTGTATAAAGACATCAAATTTGCCAATAACGATGTAGCTTTTACCGACCATACAGGCATAGATCATAGTAAATTTAGTTTTGGTCTAAAAAAATCGTTATTTAACTACATGCACGGGATTGGTTTTGAATTTACTTTACAAGAATGGTTCGATTTTAATATCCCAAACACCAGTATCCACCCCGATTATATTTACGATTGTTTACAAACCCAAGTCAGCTTTAAAATAAAACCCAATGCCAAAATTGTTTGGTTAGGCAACTCTCCTATATTGGAAGAAAAAAATAAGACCAAAAAAGGAAAAGTATGGCATCTAGTAAAATTAACGTTTCATGACCGGAGAGATGTTTTTGATATTACATTAAACAAAGACCAAGGAATTTGGTTTACAGAAATATTAGAAAACATAACACCTGCTAATCCTAAGACAACATCCCTTTCTAGCCTAAAATCTAATTTTGAAGATCGATTCGAAAATTTCGAATTATTTTGGTTTTCTAAACCCATACAATCTTTACGAGATAATGGATTATTGGTATTGTAACCTATTTATTATATTACATTTAAGAAAACCAATTCTTATTTAAAAAACATAATGAAAAAAGCCATTATTATTGGAGGAACCTCTGGAATTGGAAGAGGTTTAGCTAAACCTCTAATTAAAAACAATTGGACTGTTGGAATAACTGGTCGTAGGACAGAATTGTATATTTAAGAGGGAATCGCTATTGTCCTTTTACCTTTGCTGTGTCGACAAAACCAGGTTGAACATCTGTGATTTTTATATCTAGTTTTTTATTTTTAGTAATATATACATCATCTTAAAGCTTCTAAGTAATTTTCTTGAAATGCTTTTGAGGCACTATAAAAAGGAGATGAACTATTTTGAGTAGCTTCTGTAAAAAAGCTTCAAATCAAATCTATACAGCAATATTAAAACGGAAAAGAAAAGTTTACATAACCAAAAGATGGAGATTAATCGTTTGGATTATAAAAATTATTCCAAGTTGGGTGTTAGAAAAAATGTAAAAAAACGCTCTACAATAGTCTCTGTAATTAATATAGGCCTACCAAAACTTATTTAATTTAGCTTTAAAACAAAGTAAAAAAATACTAAGCGCTTAATTAAAAATACAGTTCTTTTTATCCCTATACTAAATATAACCTATACAATATAAGACAGATAATCTAACTTTAAAATAGGCTTCAATAAAAAACAAATACAAAATAACTATATTAGTTAGCTCATAGTCTAAACACTTTTTAAAATGAATAAAATTATAAAAGCCTTAATTGCTGCATATGGATCTAAAAAATTAGGTGGTGGTTGTTTTTCTACCGTTCTTATTTTTATTATTATTTATTGGTTATTAGGAAAGGTAGGCTAAGGATTACAATTCTAAACTAACCTTAATATATCTTGACTAAAATAAAATTAATCGAATCAGATAAAAGTTAAAGCAAATTTTAGAGCTACAAAACAACAATCTTTATAAAAACCTTTCTCTTTATTTAAAAAAACGGATTTATAACAGGTAAGACATAACTTTAATTTACTATCCGAAATGAATAAGAGCGCAAAACAAATAATCGCAACTGATAATGATAAAGTAATTAGATATGCTTTCGTAAAGTTTAAAAAAATTAGAATACGTCCTAATCTTATACAAATCAATAATATTAACTATGGCAAAAGCTAAAGATTTATTCCAT
>CALGNG010000127.1 GCA_937958735.1 uncultured Aquimarina sp.
TATAAACCAATTAAAAGTTACTACTATTAATTTATCTGGTAAGCAAAGAATGTTGTCTCAGAAATTGTGTTTGTATTATACTTCATGTAGATTTTTAAAAAAAGGAAAAAAAGCAGATTTTGCTTGTGCAAAATACTCCAATGTTTATGTTGAAATGAATAATGCTGTAAATGATTTATTGGTTAATGAGCTAAACACCTATGACATTGATGCCGTTATAGCGTCTATATTAGAGGTAATAGAAAGTTTAGAATCTAGAAAAAAAGACTTTAAAGAAAACAGAATACCTTTAGGAGAAATTATTAAAATAACAGATAATTTATTGAATTTATTTAATAAAGCAACAAGTTTATACAGTATTTAAAATTAATATTTTTTGGCTGTTTAGAACACTAGCGCGTTTTAAACAGCCAGCAGCAGCTATTATATTACCTTTAATTTGGCAAAACGTAATAATAATTTTTTAAGTCCACCTTGGTCAAATTTTATTTCGGCTTTTTTGTCTTGTCCATTACCTTCTATATTTACAATTTGCCCTATACCAAAACGCATATGCTCTACACGTGCTCCAGGTATAAGTTGTTTCATTATCTCGTTGTCTATTTTTGAAGTACTGTTTTCTACAGGGCGTAATTTGCGTAGTTTTTGCAATTGCTGGTCTGTAGGCTTATGAGATGGTGGCGGCGTAGTACTTTTTGGTTTATTTTGGCGGAGCTTACTTTTGTCTATTTCTCCAAAAATATCGGAATCTATTAAAGGCTTGTATCGGTAATTTGTTTCGATAGGGGTTACATAATCTATATATTGGTCATCTATTTCTTCTATAAAACGGCTTGGCTCGGCATCTACTAATTTTCCCCATCGATAACGAGAAAGAGTATACGTTAAGTAAGCTTGTTTTTCGGCACGTGTAAGGGCTACATAAAACAAACGGCGTTCTTCTTCCAATTCGCTTCGTGTACTCATACTCATACCAGAAGGGAATAAATCCTCCTCCATTCCTACAATATATACATAAGGGAATTCTAGTCCTTTGGCTAAGTGGATAGTCATCATCGCAACTCGTTCCTCATCATCAGTCTCTTTGTCTAAATCGGTAGCCAATGCTACGTCCTCCAAAAATTCAGATAAAGCACCTCTGGCTTCGTCGACTTCTTTTTGGCCCTCTACAAAATCTCTAATACCATTTAAAAGCTCTTCAATGTTTTCAATTTTGGCAATACCCTCTGGTGTACCATCTTTTTTCATTTCTAAGACTAATCCTGTTTTTTTAGAAACCATTTCTGCCAGCACAAAAGCATCTGCTGTTTGGTTGGTTACTTGGAAGCTTTTAATCATATTCACAAAGTTGTTCAACTTTGTTTTAGTGCCAGTATTTATTTTTAAATCAGGTACACGATCTATGTGTTCCATAATTTCAAAAATAGATACATTGTGGTGGTTGGCCGCTAATACTAATTTATCTACGGTTGTAGCACCAATTCCTCTGGCAGGGTAGTTAATTACACGCTTTAAGGCCTCTTCGTCTTTAGGGTTAATAACTAATCTTAAATAAGAAAGAACATCTTTAATTTCTTTGCGTTGATAAAAAGATAAACCCCCATAAATACGGTATTTAATACCTCGTTTACGTAAGGCATCTTCCATAGCTCTAGATTGTGCATTAGTACGGTAAAGAATAGCAAAATCGCTAGCTTTACGTTGCTCGTTCATCTGGGTTTCAAAAATAGAACTGGCTACATAACGGCCTTCGTCTCCATCTGTAGGTAGACGGTTTACTAAAATTTTACCACCTTCGTCGTTGGCAGTCCATACTACTTTATCTAGTTTTGTCTTATTATGTTCTATAATAGAGTTGGCTGCTTCTACTATATTTTTAGTAGAGCGATAATTTTGTTCTAAACGGTAACTAGCCGCATCGGTATAATCTTTTTGGAAATTTAAAATATTATTAATGTTAGCACCACGAAAGGCGTAGATACTTTGTGCATCGTCACCTACCACACAAAGGTTTTGAAAACGATCGGCAAGGGCTTTTACAATAAGGTACTGCGAGTGATTGGTATCTTGGTACTCATCTACCAATATATATTGGAAACGATTTTGGTATTTAGCTAAAACTTCTGGAAAACGGTTTAAAAGTTCGTTAGTTTTAAGTAGTAAGTCATCAAAATCCATGGCGCCTGCTTTAAAACAGCGGTCTACATAATGTTTGTAAATATCGCCAATACGCGGACGCTTGGCCATAGCATCGGCTTCCATTAGGTCGGGATTATTAAAGTAAGCTTTTACAGTAACCAAACTGTTTTTAAAAGAAGATATACGACCTTGTATTTGCTTGTATTTGTATATGTCTTTATCCAATCCCATTTCTTTAATAATAGCAGAAATAAGGCGCTGGGAGTCTTGGGAATCGTAGATGGTGAAATTAGAAGGATAACCTAATTTGTCGGCTTCGAAGCGTAATATTTTAGCGAAAATAGAATGGAAGGTTCCCATCCATAAATTTTTTGCCTCACTGCTACCCACGATTTGTGCAATACGATGTTGCATTTCTCGTGCTGCCTTATTTGTAAAGGTTAGGGATAGAATATTAAAAGGATCCACTCCTTTATGCATTAAATAGGCAATACGATAGGTGAGTACTCTGGTTTTTCCAGAACCAGCACCTGCAATAACCATTAATGGTCCTTGGGTGTGGATGGTAGGGGCTAATTGCGCTTCGTTTAATTGCTTTAAATATTCTTCCAAGACACTGTAATTTTAAGTCCTAAATGTAGGCATAATTACTAGGTTTTTTAGGAGTTTCTTTAGTAAGTTATCCACCAAACCAAAATCTATAATGTAGTAGAAATAAAACACTTTTATAGAAGGCTAATCTGTTCTATAAAAGTGTTTTATTTTTAATTATAAAGTTATCGCCTTTATTTAGCAGGTAAATAGAGAAAACTAATTTATATTTATAAGAAAAAATAAGAAGTTAATGGATTATATAGTAGCGATACCTTGGTGGGCTTGGATTTTAATAGTGGTTGTTTTAGTGGCGGTTAGAGATGTGTTTTTTAATAAAAAGCATATTATAACACACAACTTTCCTGTAATTGGACATTTTAGATATTTATTAGAAAGTATTGGACCAGAACTTAGGCAATATATTGTAGCCAATAATAGAGAAGAATTACCTTTTAATCGTATAGAACGTGGTTGGATTTACGCCTCGGCAAAAAACGAAAATAATTACGAGGGGTTTGGTACGGATAAGGATATTTACAGTTCGCAATATATCTATATTAAAAATGCAATGTTTCCTTACAAGGTTAAGAAATCGCATCCCAACGCTTTAGATCCTTATTTTTTGCCTTGTGCAAAAACTATGGGAGAGTTTAATAATAGGAAAAGGCCTTATAGACCAGCATCGGTAATTAATGTTTCGGCAATGAGTTTTGGTTCCCTTTCTGCTAAAGCTATAGAATCTTTAAACAGGGGGTGTAAATTATCTTATGCCTATC
>CALGNG010000128.1 GCA_937958735.1 uncultured Aquimarina sp.
AATAACTTAGCAGGAGCCAAATGGGTATGCCAAAATATGGGGATAGACGAGGACGAGTTTTATGAAGCTATAACCAGTTTTAAAGGAGCTTCTAAACGTTTAGAAAAAATTACCGAAACCGATACTGCTGTTGCCTACAAAGATTTTGCACACAGCCCTTCTAAAGTTACCGCTACAACAAAGGCCGTAAAAAATCAATTCCCAAAACGTCATTTATTAGCTTGTTTAGAATTGCACACTTACAGTAGTCTAAATCCAGAATTTATAACCCAATATAAAGGAGCCTTAAATACCGCAGATACGGCTGTAGTTTTTTATTCGCCAGAAGCCTTAGCTGTTAAAAAAATGCCTCCTATTAGTATAGACGAGATAAAAAATGCTTTTGATAAAACAGACTTGTTAATTTTTACAGACTCTAGCGCTTTTAAGCAATTTTTGTTTGCACAAAAATTTAAAAACAAAACCTTATTACTTATGAGTAGCGGAAATTATGGCGGCTTAGATTTCTCCAAAATAGAAGGTTTATTAGCTTAATTTTAGGTAAACTTTCCTTACAATTATTAATCTTAAAATTCCGTAATCCTAATACAAATAAGCACCTTATCGCTTATTTAAAAAACTAACCTAACGCTAACACATTGGATAGATACTAATATAATTTCCAACACATATATAACCCTTTTACATTTTGGCGTAATAATTGATATTCAAACTAATATGGAATATAGAGAGAGAAAGATAATAGAAAAAGAAATAGAACCATGGGGCATGGATGTAAAACAATTTACAGTACTAATGCATGTTTCCCAATACGCTGGTTTTTTAGTGCCTTTTGCTGGCATTGTTTTACCTATTGTAATGTGGGCATCTTTTAATGACAAACATCCACTAATAGACACACATGGTAAAAACATTATAAACTTTATGATTAGTTTTTTTATATACGCTGTTATTACTGGACTACTAAGTTTCTTGCTAATAGGGATTCCTTTTTTTATAGTAATACTTATCTGCGGTCTAATACTTCCTATTATTGGTGCGATTAAAGCAGGAAATAATCAAGTCTATAAATATCCGGCTACGATTCTGTTTTTTTAAATTAACCCCTGTTTTTTTTAACCTTTACACTACTACAATTATGAAAATAATTAAACTACTATTTTTATTTATTGCTCTTTTTAATTTGGGTGTATCTCAAGCTCAAAAGAGTAAAACACAAGCAAAGAATAAAATAAAAGTCCTAAATAAATTAATTAAAGAAGCTACAACTAAAGGGATCGATGTTTCTAAAGAAGAATTAGCCATATTTACGGCAGAGACTTTTTTAGAGTATGCCGATTGGGACGAGTCCAATTACCCTATTAATTTAGAAGTATTTAAATCCGAAGGGTACTTTAGAAAAAGAAACGCCGAAAAATTAGCCAAAGAATTACCAGATTTCGAGCGTAACGAAGTTAGTTTACTATTAGAAAAATCCATATCGACTCTTAAAGCAGAAATGGATGGGGCAATTACTCGTAAACCAACTCAAAATATAGATTGGTCCAAAGTAGAGGTTAAAAACAATACCATTATAAACACCGAAAATCAACGTCCTATTTTTCTTTCCGATTGGACTTGGAAACCTGGCACCAAGGGATTAAAAAAGTATTATGGAGATTTAGATATTGCCTTTGTTTCTATTTCCCATGTAATTAACGAAGAGGGAAAACTAAACAAAAGAATAACAGAAGAATTAGAAACCAAATCTTCTAAAAGTGTAGGACGTGTATTTTTTAATCATCTAAAAATTCCACAGTGGATGACTAAAAAATATCCAGATTTTACTATTGGAAAAAGAAGATATACGGGCTACGATATAGACCACCCATTTGCTAGAGAAATCCAAAAAAAGTTTTTAGGAAATGTAGTACCTATGATGGCTGGTAAACAATACACCAAATTAGGTTATCTATTAACTAACGAACCCCATTGGTTTACCGTAGCCGATACCTGGGATGCTTCTGGTGTTTCCAATTACACCATAGAGAAATTTAAAATATGGTTAGCCAAAAAACACGGGAATATAGAAGAACTTAACAGACTATGGGGGACTAAATTTAAAAAATTTGATAAAGTAGACTTACAAATTCCAATAAGCCAATCTTTAAAAGGAACACCTATTTGGTACGACTGGGCCACCTTTAACCAATATAGAGTAACCGAATGGTTTAAGTTTTTAAATGCAGAAGTTAAAACACACGATCCAAAAGCTTTAACGCATTTAAAAATTATGACTCACCTTTGGAGCGAAGAAAAAAGAGATCATGGTATAGATCTAGAAGCTCTTACCGACCTTACTGGTATTATAGGTAACGATGCAGGAAGTCACGATAATAAAATGGGAGGGAAAGATTATAATTGGTCGGATCGTTATTCTTTTATGTGGAACGAAGTAGCAATGTCTTACGATTTTATGAAATCGGTATCGCCTAATAAAATTAATTTTAACTCGGAAGCCCACTATTTATCGCGTGCCCGTTCTAGAGATTTATACCAAAAATCGTCCTATGTTCGCTCTTCTTATTGGTTGGCTTTTGTCCATGGAATGAATTCTGTTTTTACCTGGTATTGGTTTAGAAAAGCAGATGGATCTTTACGTAATAAAAAATACAAAGGCTACCCTGGTTCTAATGCCCAACAACCTAGAGTAACCTTTGAAGTAGCTTCTACAGTTATGGATGTAAATGCACATTCCGAAGATATTACAGCCTTACAACAACTAGATAAACCCCTACGAATTTTTTACTCTAAAACTTCTGCTATCCTTAAAAAAGAGCATATGGCAGATATTAGAGAATTGTACGAAGGCATTTATTTTGAAGGTATGTCTATAGGATTTACCACAGAAAAAATTATTAAAAAACATAATAATACCGATTGGCAAGCCATTCTAATAACCAAAACACCTAATGTTACTTTAGACGAATTTAATACACTACAAGGCTATTTAAATAGAGGTGGAATTGTTGTTATGGATAAAGAAAGTTTATTAAAAAATGAATATGGAGAAGCTTTACCCGCCAGTTTAATTGCAGGAAAGGGTACTTTAATTATTTTAGATACCGCAGAGCAAATTGCCGCAAAGGGGCTAGCTTTAATGGAAGAAAAAAACAAATTACCTAAAATAACCTTGCAAGAAAATAATACTTTAAATTTAAAAGGATGTTCTTGGAGAGCTTACACAGACGACAAAGGGAGAAGTGTCATATCTATTGTAAACCTGGGTAAAGGCAAAGCAGATTTAACCTTAGGCTTAAGAGAAAGTGAATCGGAATTTTCTATAACCAACCTAATGGATAATACCACAGTAACGACTTCTTTTAGTATGGAACCACAAGAGGTACTCTTGTTAGAAATAAAATAATAAAAATAGGCGGGTCTTAATAACCCGCCTATTTTTTGTCTAAATTGTTTTTTTGAATGTTACCGTTAATAAATGCTTTAACCAATACTAAAGAATACTTACTTAAACCATGGTAGCAGTCCTGTTTTGGGATGACAATTAATATATTCGAATACTTGTCCCTTTGGTAAAACCGATACCTCGTGCCAAAGTTTAATATCTATTTTCCCTTCTAAAGATTGCACCATTTTTAAGAAGCTATTAAAAATAGCTAAATGGGTTGGGTGTGTTTTGGACCAATTTTCTAGATGTTCCAAGGTTAAGAAATAGGCAAAGCCAAATGTTTTTTCGGTTTCTTTACCGTCCATAGATAATTCTTTAGAAAATCTAGAACTACAGCACCCTGTTTCTATAGGATTGTTATCTATAAATTCCATCCCCTTTACTAAATGTGGGTAAACATCTCTATTATAGTACACTTTTTCTTCGTCTGTACTTTTAGTTAAATTTTGTGCAGACCTTATTATGGCTAAGTTTTCGGGTGTTTTTAAATGAATTCGTTTTCCTAAAGTAGGATTTAAAGATTGCTCTGTTAAATTTTCAGAATTCCCTTTAAGTAAGTTTACTTCAGAAATCTTTAAACGATCTCGCATTCCACCCCAATAATTATGCTCTTGTATAGGTCCCTTAAAATCCGAAAACATCGTAGCGGCTCCCGCCTTATCTTCAGAAGAAAATAAAGTTTCGAAACGGTCTAAGGGTATAACCATTGGTTCTGCCCAATAACCTAAAGAATCCGTTATACGATCTTCCGAATCCCACCAAGTAGTAAACTGGGAAGACATTCTCCATTGGTCGTAACTATCTTTAGAATTCCAATAAGAGATGTAATAACCATTTTCGTAGCCATCCTTGTCTATAACCAATCCCCTTTCCGAATGGATGGGCGCATTTTCAATTTTTAAAAGCTCTGCATACCAATTTAAAAAATGGGTGGGTTGTAAATCTTCGCCTTTTTTAAATTGATACCCAAAATATCCAATTACAATTTCGGTACACTCTGGATCGATCTTCGCACTCCATCCTGCAACTGGAGGCGTCCAATCTTTGGGCATATTCTTTGCATACTTTTCCATAACTAGTCTACTTTTTCTTCAACTAATATTCTTTCCTCCTTTAAATCTTTTCCATCGTTATATTCGCTACGCAATACAACAGGACGTTGAGATTTTGGATTAAAAAGTAGTTGGGTTACATCTGGTCTAGAGTAATGCCCTGCTGGATCTGCTGCCCCTTTTGCCATAGCAATAGTGCCCAAATCAATATCGGCATACAATATACCTTCTACATCTGGACCAAGAGGTTCTGCTAATTCTGCTCCATCTGGACCATAAATTCTAGCATAACCACCTCCTAAAGGCAAAAATTCTTTTTTAAGTTCGGTATCACACATCATATCGTGCATTTCTTGAGTAATCAAACAACTTGCTGCTAGAACAAAACAAGAACCTTCTACTGCATAAATCCTACTAGCAGCTGTATTTACTTCTGGCCCTAAAGCGAAAGCTTTTCCTTTATATAAAGAGAATCCTGGCCAAGCTGCAAAATGCACTTGCTCGTTTTGCGAATACATCGCGTATTTACTTAGTGGTTGTATGTGTTCCCAACAAGCAAGAGCTCCTATTTTTCCAATATTAGTTTGGTGCACTTTAATATCGCTTCCATCCCCTTCTCCAAAAACAGTACGCTCTACGTGGGTAGGTTTTAATTTTCTTCTTGCTGCTATGGTTTCCCCGTTATCATCTATTAATAGTTGGGCTATATATAAAGAACCACCATCGCGCTCGCTAAAGCCCATTCCTACAAATATGTTGTATTGTTTTGCTGCATCGCACAATAGCTTGTGCTGCTTACTTCCTATTTCCATAGAGTTTTCGAAATAAGGCTGTACAAACTTCATCCCCATAGCTGGTGCATCTAACCAAATCCACCAAGGGTAAC
>CALGNG010000129.1 GCA_937958735.1 uncultured Aquimarina sp.
AGCCACTATAATGGCCAAACGCTTAGCTAAAGAGGAAGGAGTTTTTGCTGGTATGAGTAGTGGAGGGTCTGTTTGTGCAGCTCTTAAACTAGCTACTACATTACAAGAAGGAGTTATTGTTGCTATTATATGTGACCGCGGAGATCGCTACCTATCGTCGGATTTATTTTTATAACCCCTATCTCTCTATACTTTTTTATATACAAAAAGCCGCTTTTAGCGGCTTTTTGTATATAAAAAATATTCTTTAGCTTATTTCTTTTTCTTTAAATAAGCCAAGAATACTTTTTTAAATTCTTGTTTACTTACTTTTTTATTCTCGTCCTTATCAAAACTCTTAAATTTTCTTTTAGATTTTTTAGAATCAAATTTATCTTTTTGAGCTAATTTATCTGACTTTAAAATCTCTTTTTTAGTAAGTACCCCATTTCCGTTTAAATCTAATTCCGAAAATCTTTTTTCTGCTCTTTTATTCAATTTCTCTGCAGATTGAGCATTCATAGTCGATACACAAGCAAAGATTGCTAGGGGAGCAATAACTTTTATTAATTTCATAATTCTAACTTTTTAATACAATAAATAATGTGTAAGAATTCCTTACCTCTACTTCCTAAAAATACATTAAAAAAAGATAAAAAAATCATTTTCATCTACGAAAAGCACTTATTTATATTAAAAAAACATTAACCTACTGATTTTCAATATTCTTATATAAGCAATAATATCAAAAATAAATAGGTTTAATTTACTTTATTCATAATTAAAAGGGAGAAATAATGTATTATTTAACTTCTACTAACTCAAAATTATCTACTAAAGCTCTTCTTTTAGACCATTTATTAGTAAAAAACAGTATAACTTCTGTTTGGCCTTCTTTGGTTGTAAACTGTAAACTTTTTCTATGCCATTGATTTTTAAAGAATTTTAATACTTTGTCTTTTCCTTTTAGACCTTTAACTCCTGCCCAAGCATTATCGTAAGTACTTTTTCCTTTTTTAACTATTGTTGTTCCAGGCATTTTTACCCATGCCGAAAAAGAATAAGATGTATTGGGTTTCACTTTAATTGTCTGAGTAACTTCTCCTTCGTCTCCCTCGGCAATTTCTACATATTTTTTCCCAAAACTACTTTTATTTTTCCCTTTAACTATTTTAGCATTACCTGTAATAGTCCACAATTTATCGACTTTTTCAAAACTAGGATCTATTACCTTATTTTGGGAAATACCATCTAAAGTTACATCTTTATTTGTTTGCCAAATTCTTACATAGTCAATCTTAAATTTTCTACCCTCTTCTGTAAAATCTTCTGCGGTTAATTTATCTGGATTGGCCTCCCAAGGAAAAACTTCACTATCTAACCACACTTTCTGCTCGTTATACACCACCCATTTTTCTCCTACATCTTTTTTTGTAGCATGCCTTACTAGTTTACCATCTATGTATATTTTTACATAATTCTTATTCCATTCTAAACCGTATACATGGTAATCGTCTGCCACCCTAAAAGGTAGAATATGCTCGTTAGTCCATATTCTTTTTCCAAAAGTAGGCAATTTCTTATCTCTCCAGTCGTGAAAAGAAGTATGGTATTTTTTTGCAGATGTAGGTTTATTTTTATTCTCTCCAAAATGTTCAAAAACATCTAATTCTCCTCCTTTACCTGTAGTCCAAAAGGAACTGGACATTGGACCATCTGCTGCCTTACATCTGGTTTCCATATAACCATATAAAAACTTGGATTTTGTAATTAATGCTCCTGTAGTAATATTTTTATATTTTCTACCATTATTCAATTTATCTAAAAACACAAAATCTGGTTCCCACTTAGAAACAATTGTTACTTCTCCGTTAGCAATGCTTACATTTTTAGGAACAAATTGCGAAGGAGCTCTACCTGTAAAATTATTTTCATAATGTCCACCCTCTCCTTGCACATACCATTTGTTTCGATCTATTTTAGCTCCTTCAAACTCATCACTAACCGATTTATTTAAAACCCATTCTCCTTTATTTTCTGGGTCAGAAAAAGGATTCTGAGCTACTAAAGACATTGTTGCCTTTACTAAGAAAAAACTTAATAATAATTTACCTCTCATAATTACTAATTTCATATAAAATATACCTCAAAAATACCTAATAATGGATTCCTACAAAACAGAAAATCAAATAATATTTATATTTTTGTAAAACAATAAAATTTATGATTTTTCTTAACAAAAAACAGATAAAGAAACCGCCGTTACTTCAATAAGTTACGTTATCTTGATCTGCTTTTAAATCAATACAAACCTCGTAACAATGTTACGAGGTTTTTTTTTACCAAAATATTTCAACTTTTATGATACCAATTTTAGAAAACCAACGAGCCCGATTAATTCCATTTGATGCAAAAAAAGCATTAAGTCTTAAAGACATAATTTTCGAGGACAATATTTGGAAATACATGGGACATTACATTCGCAATAACAACGATTTGGAAGCCTATATAAACAATACTATGCTTGCTTTTAAAAACAATACTGCTATTCCTTTTTTAGTAATCGATAAAGATTATGGTAATATAGCAGGATGCACTCGTATTGGAAATTTAGATTTAAACAACCGGAGAGCAGAAATTGGGTGGACTTGGTACGGTACAGATTACCAAGGAACTGGATTAAATAGTTCTGTAAAAAAACTGCTTTTAGAATATGCTTTTAAAATCTTAAATCTTAATCGCGTCCAATTGGGTGCAGATACTAGGAATCTAAGATCCCAAAAAGCAATAGAAAAACTAAATGCTGTTAAAGAGGGTATTAGAAGAGATCATTATATAGATAGCGAAGGTATATCTAGGAACGATGTCTATTATAGTATTACAAAAAAAGATTGGAATTCCATAAAATAAAAAAGCTAGATCTGTTAAATTATCCTTTAGTAGCCTTTTACATTCTTACATAAAAAAGGTTAAAAAAATACTTAAATAACTGATTTAAAGATTATTAAATAAAAACAACTCCTATTTACACAGGATTAAAACACTAATTGTCTCGATACAAAACCTTATAAAAACATAGAAGCTGTTTATATACTCTTATATTTAATCGATTTTTTATATAAACAACACAAAGCATGAAAAAACAACTACTCAAAATTACCGGATTTTTTATTGCATTATCTATTAATGCCCAAAATCCAGTAGATTTTTACACAGAACCTACAGATGTTACTCCAAGTATAGACATCACTAAACCACCTTATAACGCAAACGGAAACGATCTTTTAGAAGATTCTGACAGCATTACACGTGCTATAGAATTCCTAACTACTGCACCCAATAATGGTGGTACTATTATTATACCAGAGGGTCAATTTTTATTCTCGGAAATTACCCTAAAATCTAATATTCATATTAGGATTGACTCTAATGCTACTTTGCTACCCATTTTAAAAAACAAAAGAGCTATTATTTTTGAAATGGGAACTAGAAACCAGCCTACAATTAAAAATGTAAGTATTGTAGGGCAAGGTGGTAAATTTAAAGTAGATTTTACAAGCATTGCAAAACAACCCACAGACGAGCTAGGCGCTAGATTAATTACTTGTACCAATGTGGAAAATTTTAGAATTGCCAATTGTATTGTTACCGATAACGAAACTAAATTCCCTGTAATAAATCTAAACGTATCCCAGGACGAAACCGGAGCTAGTGTTATCCCTACAAATGGATTAGTAGAAGACATAGAGCTAATAAATGGACATTATGGATATGGTGTCGTACAAGTGCAACTTGGACAAAATGTTTTATTTCGTAACTTAATAGGACAAGGTGGAGTAACTTTAAGATTAGAGTCTGGAGAAACGAAAGCCAAGGAAGCAGCTGTAGCAGATAACGTAAAAATGGATCAGATTTTTGGTCGAAATATTTTTTGTAGCAGTGGACAAGCTGCCGTACACCTTAATCCCCATACTATTAACCAAGGGGTTGTTGACGTAAGAAACATTACTGCTATAGCTTGCGAATTTGGAGTTAAAGTTGACGCTGGATTTATAAACAGTAGAGATGTTACTGCTGGAAGGCTGCCAGGAACCTTTGACAATAACTCCATTATAAAAAATGTAACAGTAACCTATGGGGAAAAAGCCCAAGTAAGAGGTATCGATTTTCGCTTTTTACCATGCCAACTTAGACCATTAATTGGTGGACCTGCATCAGATTTAAAAAGTTACATAGCCCCTTCTCTTGCCCCTGCAGAAAATTTTGCATCGCTTAAACTTTTAAATAAAGACACCTTAGAATTCACAGGAAATCCTGACGATTTTATTCCTGGAGATGGTCACTACAGTATTAATTTTAACGAATCCGAAGTAACCCATTTTGGCTTTTTAGATTTTCTACCCTCTATACTACGAATAGATACCGACGATTACGAAAACTGTGACCCAAGCGAATTACCCACAAACATTACCAGTATCTTTGTACCTCGCGATGTTAGAAATACAGAACATAGCACACCTAGCTTAGATCCCGCAGATGGTAGCGCTCCAGTACTAAGCATTGTAG
>CALGNG010000130.1 GCA_937958735.1 uncultured Aquimarina sp.
ACCCAATCTACCTACGACAAAAATAGCCTTCCTGCTAACGAAGACGGAAAGGTTAGCGTTGCCATAAGAGTTATTGCAGACCATCTTAGAGCTGTATCTTTTTCTATAGCAGATGGCCAACTACCTAGTAATAATGGAGCTGGTTATGTTATTAGAAGAATATTAAGGCGCGCCATCCGTTACGGGTTTACATTTTTAGACACCAAAGAGCCTTTTATTTATAAATTAGTGGATGTTTTAAGTGCTCAATTAGGAGATGCTTTTCCCGAATTAGTTTCTCAAAAAAACCTGATTACCAACGTAATTAAAGAGGAAGAACAATCTTTTTTAAGAACCTTAGATCAAGGTCTTTTATTGCTAGACCAAGTTATTGCTAAAACAAACGGCAATACGGTTTCGGGAGAAAAAGCCTTTGAATTATACGACACTTTTGGGTTCCCTATAGATCTTACCGCACTTATCTTAAGCGAAAAAGGACTACAGTTAGACGAAAAGGGTTTTGAAACCGAATTGCAAAAACAAAAAGACCGCTCTCGTGCCGCTGCCCAAATAAGTGCTGGTGATTGGCAGATTATAGATAACAGTAACAACGAAACTTTTATCGGGTATGATAATACCACAGCAGAGGTTAACATTACCCGTTACCGAAAAGTAGAAAGCAAAAAAGATGGAGAATTATACCAATTGGTATTTAATAAAAGCCCTTTTTATCCAGAAGGCGGTGGACAAGTTGGAGATCAAGGATCTTTAGTTTCTGCTAACGAGACTATTTATATTTTAGACACTAAGAAAGAGAATAATTTAATTATCCACTTTACAAAAAAACTCCCTACCAACACCAACGGAAAATTTACAGCTAAAGTAAATACCGAAAAAAGAGCACTCTCTGCTAGTAACCACTCTGCAACTCATCTTTTACACCAAGCACTACGTTATGTTTTAGGAACACATGTAGAGCAAAAAGGTTCGCTTGTGCAACCTAGTAACCTAAGATTCGATTTTTCTCATTTCTCTAAAGTAACACCTGAAGAACTTTTACAAATAGAAAATTTTGTAAACGATAAAATATCCAAACAACTTCCTTTAGAAGAAAACAGAAACAACACCTATGATAATGCCATTACCGAAGGTGCGATAGCTTTGTTTGGCGAAAAATATGGCGATACTGTACGCTCTATCCGTTTTGGAGAGTCTATGGAATTATGTGGTGGCATCCATGTCCCTAATACGGGTAATATATGGCACTTTAAAATTACTAGCGAAGGGGCTGTAGCAGCAGGTATTCGCAGAATTGAAGCTATTACAAGCACAGCTGCTAAAAACTATTATTCAACACAAGCCAACACTTTAAACGAGGTAAAGACTTCTCTAAAAAACACCAAAGATCCTGTAAAAGCGATTACTAGTTTACAAGACGAAAACACGAGTCTTAAAAAGCAATTAGAACAATTATTAAAAGAAAAAGCAACACAATTAAAGGGCAATTTAGCTAATGATTTTGTGGATATTAATGGCGTTCTGTTTTTAGCTAAAGAAGTAGATTTAGATGCGCAAGGTATCAAAGATTTATGTTTTGATTTAGGAAAAGACTTAACTAATGTTTTTATTATTTTTGGAAGTGCTCAAAACGGAAAAGCCTTGTTAAGTTGCTACATATCTAAAGAACTCGCTACAGACAAAGACCTAAACGCAGGACAAGTAGTTCGCGAATTAGGAAAACACATCCAAGGTAGTGGTGGTGGACAAGCATTTTTTGCTACTGCGGGAGGCAAAAACCCTACGGGTATTGCTAAAGCTTTGGAAGAGGCTAAAGGATATTTATAAAATAATTAAACGAAATTAGATCCAGATATACATCATCTAAATAACAAATTAACACTGCTATTTAGATGATGTAATTAAACATTTCTTTTATTAGCCCCACCAAATCCATCTATTTAACTTACTTTTAAATAGTTAAATTAAAACACACCTCCAACTTTAATATTATTATTTATGACTAATATAGATCTGAAACGTTTAGAAAACGAACAAGATGTCAAAGGAGGCAAGCTATACTTCACCCTACTACTAGAGGGAAATATTACTATAGAAAACGACAAAGGTTACTTTGATGTACCAGAAAAAAGTTTCTTTTTTTCCCAAAGCCCTTACAGAGTAATTACCGCTTCCCCATATATTAATGGATACCATATAATTATAAAAAGTGAAGCCAAAACAGCATTAGCTAAGACTAGTTTCAAAATACAAAATAATTTTTCAGAATTTCAACTCTCTGTACTCCAAAAAACGGCCATTAAGTCTACTTTATTAGAAGATCTTATTAAAAACAATAATAAAGATTTAATTGAAAGTACTGTTATCTTAATACTTAATCAAATTACAGAAGAAAGCACCTTTCTTACACAGCCCAACAAAACAATTTTCGAACAATTCGAAATGCTAATTACCGAAAATTTAGATAAAAATTATTGCGCTGGAAAATATGCCGAAATACTTAACATTACTATAAAAACATTAATTAAAGAAGTGAAAATTGGCACAGACAACAAACTTACACCTTGTAAGGTTATTACCCATAAAGTAGTAGATCATGCCAAGTTATTATTAAGTACTACTAAACACTCTAGCAAAACCATAGCTTACTTACTTGGCTTTTCCGATCCTTATTATTTTATAAAATATTTCAAAAAAAACACCAGCTATACTCCTACTCAATATCGAAAATTAAAAAACTATTCTTAATGATCGTTTTTAAATTTTAAGGAATATTTTACATCTTTTGAGAATATTTTACATTTCGAAATCCTCTACCTATAATTACTTTTGAATAACACATTTACCTAAAATTATTATATTAATAATATCCTTTTATAAGTAAATTGAATCCCCCCTATTCTATTTATTTATAGTAAAAAAATTATTATGCACATAACACACATTATCACTTCATCGGGGGAGATTGTATACACTTTTATACCACAAGCTTATTACGAAATTTTTGATTTAGAAGACTACATGGGATCTGGAACAGTTGCCAGAGCATAGTTAACTTTAAAAGAGTATTTCCCAATAGGACAATGGCTATCTAGTATTTTAAATATTTACTTTTTATACAAAAAAGCGGTTTTACCTTTATTTATATACTTTAAATAGCCATTAGGGAGTCCTTTATAGCATCTGTTTAATTTTATTAACGAAGTACTACCTTTGTGACATGGATCATTTTTTCACAAAACCACCTTCTATTAAACAGAACAAGCCTATAACTTACAATAGCAAAATATTGTTAATGGGTTCTTGTTTTGTCGAAAATATAGGTAAAAAATTAAACTATTATAAATTTCAGAATTCTGTTAATCCTTTCGGTATTATTTTTCATCCAGAAGCTATTGAAACATTAATAACTCGTGTTTTAGAAAAAAGAGCTTACACCGAAAAAGATATTTTTTTTCATAACGAACAATGGCATTCTTTCGAGATTCATTCTAGACTAAGCTCCACTAATAAAAAACAATTCTTAGACAGCTTAAACACTATACTAGAACAAAGCCACAAGCAACTTTCTGAAGCATCCCAGGTTATACTAACCTATGGAACCGCCTGGGGCTACAAGCCTATCCAGAATAAAAAAATAGCCGCCAATTGCCACAAAGTTCCTCAAAAGAAATTTCAAAAAAAACTAAGTACAGTTGACGCATTAGAAAAAAATATAGAAAATACTTTTAATGCAATTTTAAAAATAAATCCATTAACTCAAATAATAACCACCATTTCCCCTGTTAGACACATTAAAGATGGTTTACTGGAAAACAATCGCAGCAAAGCCAACTTAATAGCTGCTTTACACACCGTAATGGAAAAAACCACAAATGTATTTTACTATCCTGCATACGAACTAGTAATGGATTGTTTACGAGAATATCGTTTTTACGAAGCGGATCTAATCCACCCCAATAAAATAGCTATAGACTTTATTTGGGACCATTTTAAAAAATCGTGGATACATGGTGCAGACACAGAAAACACCTTAAAAATAATAAATGAAATCCAAAAAGGACTAGCCCATAAACCTTTTAATACCAACGGGGAGGCTCATCAAAAATTTTTAAGCTCTATAGCTTTAAAAAAAGAACACATTCAAAAAAAATACTCCTTTATAATCTTTTAAAATTACAATATTCCCTTATTTTGCACTAGTATGGAAAAATGGATTTCTGATACCGCTTATCTTTGGGGAGTTTTATTACTACTCCCACTATGGCTACTTATTTTTTATCAGCGTAAAGACTTGCGTAGAAAATTGTGGCATACAGGGCGCGCCTTTGGTATAGCTTCTGTTATTATTGGACAGTTATTTACCTTAGACTATTGGAATCCTAATTATGTTTTTGGCCCTTACTTCCCTTTAGAAGATTTTTTATACGGTCTTGTATATGCTGGTCTAACCACTGTTATCTACCAATATATCTTTAACATATCCTACTCTGCCCAAAATATAACCTCTTATAAACGACTTACCTTACTGTTTGCCTTTATATCTTTTATACTTTTATTTATAGCAATAAAATTTATCCAACTAAATTCTATCTACGGACAGGTATACATGTTAATAATTGTTGGTGGATACACCATATATAAACGTCCAGATTTATTGAAGCACATTATTTTAAGCGCCTTTTTAGTAGCTCTTTTTACTTTTTTTTGGCAAACATGTATTTTAACTATTTATCCAAAAGGAGTAACGGATAACTGGAAACTAACAGCTCTACATGATCTATATATTTTTAAAGTTCCAATCGAAGAATTATTTTTCGCTTTTGCTATTGGCCTGGGGGGCTCTTTTTTCTATGAGGTTTCTAATGGAAAAGCACTCTATACAAAGAAAAAATAACTAGACTTATTTTTTACTTATTTAATTGTAAATTAGACTTATGAACTATTTATTCCCCTTCCTATCCCTAGCTTTGGCTTTACTTATTAGCTGCTCTACCTCTAAGGTTGCGTA
>CALGNG010000131.1 GCA_937958735.1 uncultured Aquimarina sp.
ACAGCACAACAAATATTAGAACCTGACACCTTATTCACAAAATACGACGGGTTTAAAGACTTATACGAAGGTCTACCTTCTTTAGAACTAAGACGTGTTATTTTTTCGGAAGCAGACATTATAAATCCAGTAGATTTAAATACCGCTTATCAAAAAGCAATCAATCAATCTCCTATGCTTATTGCTAACCTATCCGAAGCTTTTGTTAGGATAGCTAATAAATTTGAGGTTAATCTAGGTTTAAACGAACAATTAGTAACTAAGATTTCAAGAGCAATTAGCTTTACAGGAGTAGATTATCAATATAGATATTCCTTATTAAAAGATTTAGTAGATACGTATAACGAGATTAAAGAGCTTTTAGTAAACTTACATGGCGAATGTATTTTTGATGTAACCCCGTTTCCTAAACACATCCTATTAGGATCTATAACACCAGGGAGCACGACTATTTTAGAGGATTTATTAGAAGAAAGAGAATATAGACACGACTTTTATAGAGCAGCACCGTCCTCACATCAAAACCCAAATCTAGATAAGGTACGTTTCTTGTGTACACGATTTTTAGAACAGTTAAATAATTATGATTACAATAATTCTGGAGGAATAAAAATAACACCTTCTAATAGAAATGTACGTTTAGGGGAAAAGGCAATACCTTACTACTATAATATTACAGATAATTTCTTAAAAAATTGGAATTTTTGTAAAACCGAAAATAAAAGATATTTATACAATTTAAGCTATCATACAAATAAGTTAGCGCAAGTAGTTCAAGTACAAAAACCTTTTGAATTTGAAATAGATCAGTACGATTTCTATAGAATCGAAGGGCATTTAGGGAAAGACTACCAATCCGTTTACGATACTATAAAAAAACTCCAAGCAGCCTATAATTTAGCTTTCGATATCCGAATTGTAAGATTAGAAGGAGAAGACGAATTAGAAGCACCAGAAGATAAAATACCTACCGAATTACTTTCCGAATTTTTAGAACGAAACAGTGGTTTAGCTCATAGGGGAGGTGTACAACAAGGAGGTACTATTGTATTTGTAATTCAAGCAGAAAGGCTTTCAACAGACACGACACCGAAATCAAATAATATAATTTTAGCAGACTTTGCTTTACCTTATTCTTGTTGTGCGGCAAAAGAAACCGTATTGGCTTCTATAGCAACCGAAGAGTTATGTTATAACAGTAAACCAATTCCAATAGATATAATTCCACTGGACGGGAAACTAAAAGCATGGATCAATGGAGTAGAGATTCCTAATGTGCTGTTCAAAACAGGTACAAAAAATCAGTTTGATCCAACCAAGTTGGCAGCATCTGATGTAGGTAGAGCTATTAATTTTACAATTAACGACCAACCTTTACCAAATACACTAGTGGTTAACCCATTACCAGATGTTAATATTATAACAGGAGATATTACTTATAATGATACCTCAGAGCTAGCAACTGTTCCCTTTATTATATCAGGCACTAATATAGATGAAAACGATTACCAGTGGGATTATGGAGATGGTAAGAAAGACAATAAGAAGCCTGTTGGAGGAAAAATCACTCATGATTATGAATTAGACGTTAATACTGAAGAAAAATTCTTACCTACAGTTACAATTACAAATAAGTACAATTGTAAAATAGAAAAATCAATTGCTTTAGCTCCATTAAGACTTATAATTAATAAGGATACTAAAATTAATATTTATTTTGATCGATCAGGTTCTATGAAAAGTACACTCAAACCTTTACAGGATATGAGAAATGATGACTTAAGAACTAGGTTATTACCTTTATATGGTGGTAATTCTATACTATATGATCAAAATGTTAAGGTTATCGAATTTAATGGAGAGAAAACCTTCCATCAACTAAATATGGAAGGAGCAACTCCCCCTGATGGAAATGTGATAGTAATGGTATTTCAAGATGAAGCAGCACATGGATATCATTCAGAGGTTAGTTTAGGTAAACCAACAGGTCTATTTAGGAATGATATTACTAGTTTAAAAGCTAGAATAGATTCTGATTTTGGTACTGGAAATCCAAATTATTATAGGGGAGTTATTTTTGAGGTAGAAGGTGAAAGATTTGGAGCTCCTATTTTTAGAGAATTTTTAAAAGCAGTAGAACAAGGGCTAACACCATACAATAATCCGATTGATAACCTTATAGGTGTAAACGAAATTATAATTAAAAGAGGTGTCCTAGATGGAGGGTCAAAAGAATATTACTTAACACAAATAGAAGCAGCTCTTAAAGATTTAGGTTACAACTTATAATAGAAATTTTTCACGATTCTGATTGTTTTTAACAGAATACCACTATGAATTTTACAGATACCAATACATATATAACCACAGAGTATAGAAAATTTGCTAAAAAGCAATTTTTAGACCCTTCCCAATTCAACGAATTTTTAAACTATTTCGATAGTCAAGAAAAGTTCACGAGATTAGCCACTATAGGCTCGGGTATTTTTTGTGGTTTTACTCCCTTAGCCTATTTTAATAGTAGGGGGTTAACCGCATTATCTTTATCTCAAGGTTTAGGAGCTACTTCCAATGGCACTTTATTATACCTTTACAATAAAATAAACGAAGCTTCGGGATCCGACGGAATAGCCAAGGTAAACTTTGATCTAGATAAAAAAATATTCACACATTTTAGAATCTATGACGATTATAGGGTAGAACCTAAATATGCACCTTTTTATTATGGTAACAATTTCGAAGATGTAGATTTATCAGAACATTTTACTTATAACTCACCAAGTTCTATTCCGCTTTACGAATTAGCAACCAATGAAGAAGCACTAGCAAATAGTAACGATAATAATAAATTTAAGCCCTTAAATAATCTAAATATTAAAGAAGAGCTTTTTATTATACTTTATAATGAAACTTACGATAAAATAGAAAAACCGTGTGTAGGTGTTAATTGCGATCAGCCAGCAGCGACACATATTCAAAATTTAAAAGTTTTATTAACCAATAAAGCAGGAATAGAGCTATTAGCGGAAAAAGATGTAGCTTTTTTAAGAAATGATACGCCTAGGTTATTAACCAATTTAAGAGATGTAAATATAAAAAGGCCTATTTTAAATAACCAGATAGCATCGGCATCTATTTTAACGATGTTGTATCAGTCGGGTACTTTAGATGCTACTTTATTAAGAGATTTAGAATATAACTATAACAGTATTGCCCAGTTTTTTAAAATGGAAAGTAGTGTTGTAAACTTAAGAAACTTAATTTTTCCTTTGTTTGAAGGAGATAATTTTAAATTTCAATACGGTTATAGTTTTATTAAAGATTTGATAGCTAATTTTAACGAGATTAGAGCACTATTTTCAAAATTTACAGCAAGCTGCGATCTTACAGAAAACACATTTAAAAGTCATCTAATGCTAGGGAGTCTACAAAACCCTACAGACTTGTACAGGCATGGTTTTTATGGATCGCCAGCGTTACATAAAGAAAATATAGAAGAGCAAATTAAGTTTTTAATAAGCAGAGGAAATCAAATGGTACAACGTTTCGAGATTCCTACGAGTAACGAAATTAGAGTTACAGGATCTATGTACCATGCTGCTTTGGGCGAAAAAGCAATACCATGGTATTATAAATTTGAAGCAGCTAAGGATAGTTTTGTGAAAAATTGGTCTTATAAATTATTTGCACAAAAACAAGAAGCTTTAAATGCATCTTATGCTTTTACTAATTTAACGTTAGGAGAGGAAGCTGCTCCTAGATCAGGTGATTTAGAGCGATGGGATAAAAAAGATTTTTTTAGAATAGAAGGAATTCAAGGGCTACCTTACGAAGAAGCTAAAAACAAATTAGAAGAGCTAAAAGCAACACATCAATTATCTTTTGATGTAATAATACTTTCATTAACCAGATTAAAGAGCACCGAAGACCCAACAAAAACCTTTTTCTGCGATTTTGTAACAGAAAATCCAGGTTTAAGCCACGTAGGAGGTGTTCCAGAAGGCGGAACATTTGCTATAGTTTACAAGTCAGAATTTGAACCAGAAGTAATAGCGGATCTAGGAACGCCTGCTAGTTGTTGTTTACCTAAAATACCAACAATACTTGAAATTTCTGTAGATCAAATATGTCAATTTGATACACCAATTCCTTTAGAAGTTAGTCCAAAAGATGGAATACTAACAGCAAATGTGCTTAATGGTTTAGAAGCAGGAATTACAGGAAACGAAGAAACAGGATATTTCCTAGACCCTTCAAAAGTGAGCGAAGAACTTTTGGATACCGATATTAAATTTAAAATAAATAATAAACCTGTAGGAGCTACACTTAAAGTATTAGCAGCACCAAAAGTAGAAGAAATAAAAGTGGTAGAAGCCTACTTCTCAGAATCCGATGCAGATATTGCTAATATTACATTTAAAGTAGATTATGCTGTAGGAGTTACAGGGAAGGATTATGTATTTGAATGGGACTTATATGGAGATGGAAATTTTGTAAAAAAGCAACCTAATACCAAAGGAGAAGTTGCTTTTGAATATAAGATTTTAGGAGAAACGGCAGAGATTAAAGCTAAAGTAAAAGTTAAAGGTATAAATGGATGTCCTTTATTCGTAGAAGTTAACGAGTTTTTTAATAGAGTGCCAAGTATAGAAGGGAATACAATTTCATTAGATATTTCATCAACTCTTCAGCCGTTACTGTATACAGAGGTCGTAAAGAATTATGTAGACCCAGATATGGATGCTATTGCATCGCTACAATTGTATAGCAAAAACGCTAAGTTAGACTTAATTGTAAATTCTAAAGAAGCTATTTTAAACACACCTTATGTAGCTGCTCCAGAGCCACAATTTGAAGCTAAGTATATTTCCAATATTGCCAATCCACTTTATTTGCCTAAAAATGTTAAAAACTCATCAGGAGAATGTGTTGCCGAAATTATAGAAATAGATAAAACGGCCTATGAAGAAGCAATCATAGAAGATCTTGTAGACCCAGCTAATAATTATAATTTACTTACTATTGATAATGAAGATGTTTCTGATAGAAAAGCAATTTTTCAAAAAATAGTGAGTAATACTACAGGAGGTACAGGGAGAGAATTACCTAATGATGCCATTATTTATGTCCACGTAGATACTTCCTCTATGCTACGTAAAGATCAAGATAGGATAAAAGAAGTGGCATTAGATTGGTGGAGAGAATTTCAAATAGATAGACCAGATTTTAATGGAAATTTTTTGATTAATACTGTTTCTAATATTGATATAGGTAATAATCATGTGCCTGATAGAAGTGGAACAGCAAAAAATAGTATTATCGGTTTTGATTTTTTTAAAGGAAATTTTCCTGTAGAAGAATGGGTAGAAAACCCGCATGAAGCTATATTAAGACATTCATGGAGTCAAGGAGAAAATAATTTTGCAGATGAAACTGCATTTTATGATTATGTAGAAAAAGAAAAGCTTTCGGTAGTAGTTTTAAGTTTTGTAGATGAAGCAGTCGCTGAGTATCATGCTAGTGTCCCTAGTCTTTCGGGGCCTCATTCCTATCCGCGAGAAAGATTTAGAACAGCTTATGATAAATTTGTTACAGATTTATTTCCAAAGCTAAATTATTTTAAAGGAGTTTTATATCCAATAACTAAAGTGAACACAAACTATGGAAATGATTTTTTAGTGCATGCATTAGCATCTCTTCACCCAGAAGATCTGACTAAATCGATTATAGATGATCTTTTAGGAATAAGAAAAATAGAAAAATATGGTACGGAATACCCTACTAATTCTAATATATTAGCTTCTTACTTTTATAACAATCTTGCAATAGATAATGAAGCCGGTATCCCAATAAATAATCCATATGCCAAGGACTATTCAGAATTAAGTAAAAAAGGTTGGGAGGGAAGATTTGATAAATTTTCGCCAGCTAGTGTCGTATTGGGTTCTCAAGATTTTAAAGATAAATTTAATGATATTTTAACGACGGTTACAAATTCGTCCATTAAAGAAATTCCAATAAATAA
>CALGNG010000132.1 GCA_937958735.1 uncultured Aquimarina sp.
GAAAATACAATCTTGTAAAAACGAACGCTAATGCCAGGGATAGAATCATCAGGAAAATTAACCAAAATTAAAATTCAAGCTTATGCCGCTCCAGACTTTAAAACTAAGGGAACTATTTCAGAAACTTTAGACGAGTCTGTGCTTAAAGGAGAGTTTACGGCATTGTTAAATCCAGAATCGTATTCGGAATCTTTTGAAGTAGAATTAAATGAAAATAGAGCTTTCGGAGATATAGGCAGTGATCTAAATTATGTTAACACAAAACCACAAAGCCTTACGTTGAAATTTTTGTTTGACGGCACAGGTGTAGTCCAAAAAAACACAGGTGTAAAGCTTTTAAATAGTATAAGGGGGAATGAATTTAAAATAGCTACAGTAAAAGATCAAATATCAGATTTTAAAAAAATAGCTTTTAAATTCGAAGGGCAAATACATCAACCTCATTATCTGAAAATTAACTGGGGATCATTAGAATTTAGAGGTAAACTAAAAAAAATGGATGTTAATTACACCCTGTTTACCCCAGCAGGAGATCCTTTAAGAGCGGTAATTACGGCAGAATTTGTAGAATTTGCCGATAAAAAAATGCGTGAAGCCTTAAGGAAAACAAATTCTCCAGATTTATCGCATTACAGAATTATAAAAGGGGGAGATACGCTACCTCTTTTAACAGAAGAAATATATGGAGATGCTAAATATTATTTGCAAGTAGCTAAAGTAAATAAGCTTTTAAATTTTAGAGAGTTACCAATAGGTACTAAATTAATTTTTCCTCCAATTGAAAAAATAAGTAACTAATGAATAATAGTGGGTACGTTAAAACAAGTAAAAATCCAGATTTAGTTACTTTCAAGGTTATTATTAATGATCAAGAAATTCCTAAAAGATATGGTGTTTATAATATTGTAGTAGAAAAGGAAGTAAACAGAATACCTAAAGCAAGTATTGTCCTTTTGGATGGAGATGCAGCTAGTCAAGATTTTGAATTAAGTAACGAAGATTTTTTTGTTCCAGGAAACAAAATTGAAATTACCGCAGGATATCATAATGATGAAGATACTATTTTTAAAGGGGTAGTCGTAAAGCATGGTTTAAAAATAAGATCAGAAGGCACTTTTTTACTAATAGAATGTAGAGATCAAGCAGTAAAAATGAGTTTGGGTAGAAAAAGTAATTATTTCTACGAGAGTACCGATAGTGACATTATCAAAGAGTTAATTGAAAAACACGGACTATCGGCAACGGTAGCTACCACTTCGTTTAGCCATCCAGAAATGATTCAATATAGAGCTTCCGACTGGGATTTTATGGTTACTAGAGCTCAGTTTAACGGACAATTATGTTTTATAGACGACGGTACTATTACAGTAGGTGCCCCAGAAATTAGTAGCAATACAGAAGAAACTGTAGTATTTGGTTCTTCTATTTATGAATTTGATGGAGAGATTGATGCAAGACATCAATACCAAAAAATATCTTCTTACGCGTGGGATATTGCAGAACAATCTGTTTTAGAAAGTGAAGGACAAGACCCAGGGTTCAATTTAAATGGGAATTTATCTTCTAATGATTTAGCAGAAGCCTTTAATGTTGAAAATTTAGAATTTAGACACGGAGGACAACTTACACAAGAAGAACTTCAAGAATGGAGTAATGGAAGAGCGGTATACCAACAATTAGCAAAAAGTAGAGGAAGAGTACGTTTTCAGGGAATTTCAAATGTAAAACCAGGAAAAACATTAAAACTAGAAGGTGTTGGAAACCGTTTTAATGGAGTAGTATATGTTACAGGAGTAAGGCACGAAATATCTGGAGGGAATTGGTCTATAGATGCCCAATTTGGGATTAATCCAGAATTGTTTTCGGAAACGTTCGATGTTTCAGAATTACCAGCATCTGGAATTTTACCTGCCATAAGTGGACTCCAAATAGGAATAACTACTCAACTAGAAGCAGACCCTAATGGAGAAGATCGAATTTTGGTACAAATACCAATAATAGATAGCGAGCAAGAAGGCATTTGGGCACGTATTGCAACGTTAGATGCAGGGGAAAATAGAGGGTCTTTTTTTAGACCAGAAATAGGGGACGAGGTTATTGTTGGTTTTATAAATGACGATCCTAATGAAGCTATTGTTTTAGGAATGCTAAACAGTAGTAATAAACCAGCTCCAATTACGGCAGCAGACGACAATCACGAAAAAGGTTTTGTAACCAGAAGTAACATAAAAATGCTTTTTAATGATGATACTATTACATATTCTTTAGAAACACCAAATGGTAAAAAAATTACGGTGGACGAGGATCAAGATGTAATAACATTAGAAGATGAGCACTCTAATAGTATAACCCTAGATTCTAGCGGTATAACTATAGACAGTGCGGGAGACATTAATATAACAGCGGCAGGAGATTTAAATTTGGAAGGAACTAATGTTAATGTTTCTGCAACAGCACAATTAAAAGGAGAAGGAGGTAGTGGTACAGAAATATCCTCTGGAGCCATTACTGTAATAAAAGGATCATTAGTACTAATAAACTAATAAAAAAGATATGAAACCAGCTGCCAGAATTACAGATATGCACGTATGTCCAGCAGTAACAGGACTTGTCCCGCATGTAGGAGGTCCTATTTTACCTGCAGGAGAACCTACAGTACTAATAGGAGGAATGCCAGCTGCCAGAGTTGGAGATAAAGCACTTTGTGTAGGGCCACCAGATACAA
>CALGNG010000133.1 GCA_937958735.1 uncultured Aquimarina sp.
ATTTACGAGAAAATATCAAGAAATTTTTACGATAATCCAGAGCAATTTAATGCTGCCTTTGCTAAAGCTTGGTTTAAATTAACACATAGAGATATGGGGCCTACTTCTTTGTATTTGGGAGAAGAAGTGCCTAAAGAAGAAATGATTTGGCAAGATCCTATTCCTAAAGTAACTAATACTTTAGATTCTTCAGATGTAGCTAATCTAAAAAAAGAAATTCTAGAGTCTGGACTTAGCGTTTCGGAATTAGTTTCGACAGCTTGGGCTTCTGCATCTACTTTTAGAGGTTCGGATAAAAGAGGAGGAGCTAATGGAGGGCGTTTACGCTTATCTCCTCAAAAAGATTGGGAAGTAAATAATCCAGTACAATTGTCTAAAGTGTTAACTGTTTTAGAAAAAATACAAGCAGAATCTAAAAAGACAGTATCTATTGCAGATTTAATAGTATTAGGAGGTTCTGTAGCGATAGAAAAAGCGTCTAAAAATGCAGGTTATCCAATAGAGGTGCCTTTTGTTGGAGGTAGAGGAGATGCATCTCAAGAGCAAACAGATATAGAATCTTTTGGAGTATTAGAACCATTAGCAGATGGTTTTAGAAATTATAAGAAACCAATACACTATGCTTCTTCTGAAGAGATGCTAATAGATAAAGCACAGTTAATGGGGCTTACAGTTCCAGAAATGACTGTTTTAGTAGGTGGAATGCGTGTGCTTAACACCAATTATGATAATAGCGATTATGGTTTGTTTACAGATAAGAAAGAAACTTTATCTAACGACTTTTTTGTAAACTTATTGGATCTAAGAGTTACTTGGAAAGCTATTTCGGATAATCAAGAAGTTTTTGAAGGTACGGATAGAATTACAGGTGCATCTAAATGGAAAGGTACCAGAGTGGATTTAATTTTTGGATCCAATTCGGAACTAAGAGCTTTAGCAGAGGTTTATGGAAGTAGCGATGCCAAACAAAAATTTGTGCACGATTTTGTAACAACTTGGAGTAAAGTAATGAACTTAGATCGTTTTGATTTAAAATAAGTTAGATTAAATAATGTATATAATAAAAGAGACTGCCTTTTACAGGCAGTCTCTTTTTAGTTTTAAGAAATCTTAGAAATTATTGGATTACTAATTTTTCGGAAATAGAATGATTAGCATTTTCTACTTTAATAATATATAAACCATTAAGGTTAGTTACATTTATAGTTCCTTCAGACCCTAAAATAATTTCATCCATAATAATTTTACCTTCGATATTGTATATCGATATATTAGAAGTCTCATTAGCTTCTACTCCAGTAAAAATAGAAACTTCTGTAGAGGCAGGATTAGGATAAATACGTACATCTAAATTATTAGGACCCAAAGTTGCAAGCTCTTTATTGGATCTAGGTCTACCGTCATCAAAAAGAGCAGGATAATTAGGTAAATCTCCATCCCTCCAAAAGTTTCTTGGAGGTAAAGCTCCAAAGAAGCGTGGTCTAGGAACATTACCAGTAGCCCATCTTCTCCCAAAACGGATCAAGTTATTTAGTATGGTTCGGTTTGCATTGGAAGATCTGGCTACATCATTATTTTCGCTAACATCATTGGCAATATTATATAATCTCCAAGGGGCATTGTTTACTTGGTTTTTTCTGAAAGCTTTCCAGTTACCTTGTCTAATAGCAACCTCGTTAAAACCACCTCTATGTCTTAAGGCAAATATATAATCTTTTATGTTGTTAGAGTTAGGACTATAAGGTCTAGGGTTGGTGTTGGATTGTACATTTGTAAGAATGTTTTTTCCATCAAATCTTTTTGGAAGGTTCCCAATACTGTTCCCAAAACGTATATTTCCTCTACCAACTCTAATTAATGTAGGGTACAAATCTATTGTAGATACAGGGTGCGAGTAATTTCTTCTACTTCCGTTAGAAATTCTGTTATTACCACCCCAGCTCCATAGCATAGGCACTCTAAAGCCTCCTTCCAAAACATCTCCTTTTCTACCTTTTAAAGGGGCGTTACTAGCTCCCTCGTCTGGCTTACCACCATTGTCGCTAATAAAAACTATTAAAGTGTTATTTAATTTATTGGAATCTCTTAAAGCTTTAACAATTTTACCAATGTTACGATCTAAACCGTATACCAATCCAGCATACTTTTTTCTAGCATTGGGGATATTATTACCGGCATTATTTTCATCACTAGCTAGTGGTTGTAGAGGGGCGTGTGGAGCATTAAAGGCCACATACATAAAAAATGGTTTATTGCCTTGTCTTCCTATGTAGTTTACAGCATCATCACCAATAGCGTCGGTAGCGTGTTTTCTTTCAAATACCTCTGTAATGGTGTTGTTATTTCCATTTCTTACCTGTCTCTCATAAGGGTGGAAATAAGCATTAATGTTAAATTTATTCCTAGTTCTTATTTGGTTCCTATAGGTTTGTATATAAGAAGCTTCGTATTGGTGTCCGCCCCCTAAGAATCCATAAAAATAATCGAATCCGCGATCTATAGGTCTAAAACCATTTTGTAAGCCTAAATGCCATTTACCAAATGCCGCAGTATTGTATCCTGCATTTTTCATGGCCTCACTTAATACGGTTTCCCCTCTAGGAATTCCATTGCTAACCTCACTATTAAGACCTGTAATAGTTTGTTCTCCCAAATTGTATTGTACTCCCATACGATGCGGATAACGCCCCGTCATAATAGACATACGGCTGGGGCCACAAAAAGGATGGGATACATAAGCGTCGTTAAAAACAGTACCATTATTGGCTAAGCTGTTTAAATTAGGGGTTCTAATAGGAGAGTTCCTATTATTAAATTGTACGTCACCATAGCCTAAATCATCGGCTATAATGTATACAATGTTGGGTCTCTGCGCATAGGAAGAGATACTGCTTAAGATTAATAAACAGCATAGTCTAAAAAGAGTAGTGTTTTTTACCATAATATAATATGTTAGTTTTTGTTTAAAACAAAAGTACTTTTGTTGTTTAATCTCCTTGTTAACAGTTAGTTAATTTATCCTTAAAACAGTAATTATTATTATTATATCTAAAATGTGACTATTTTCAACAAAAATCGATATAGTGTTGTTTTTTAGTATTTTACGTTATTTTTTGTAGGGATTCATATTTTATATTATGATAATTTTAAGATTAATGATAATTGTTGAAAAAAAGGGTTTGGTGATAGTCCAATTAAGTAAACCATTTAGTTAATTGGTTTTTCTTAAAATTTGTTATGGTTGGATAAGGACATTCAGTCAGTTAAACTTCTATATGAAAAATTATAGTTGTAAATTTGTACACTTTTTTGAGCAGAAGTCTCTTATTAAGAATAGAATAATTAACCCATAACAAATGGAAAACAAGGATTTATTAACGATTGCCGAACAGTACGGAAGCCCCGTATATGTATACGATTCGGCCAAAATTGTATCGCAGTATCAACGCTTAACCAACGCTTTTAGCGGTGTAAAGAAGCTTAAGTTGAATTATGCAGTAAAGGCACTTTCGAACCTTTCTATTTTGAAGTTGATGAAAAACCTAGGTGCAGGACTAGATACGGTATCTATCCAAGAAGTACGTATGGGTTTAAAAGTTGGAGTAGATCCTAAAAATATTATTTTTACACCTAATGGTGTTTCATTAGAAGAAATAGAAGAAGTTTCGGCTTTAGGGGTACAAATTAATATAGACAACCTTTCCATTTTAGAACAATTTGGAGCAAGGCATCCTAATGTACCAGTTTGTGTACGTATTAACCCACATATAATGGCTGGAGGAAATAGTAAAATTTCTGTTGGTCATATAGATTCTAAATTTGGAATTTCGGTACATCAAACACCACATATACTTCGTATTGTAGAAAATACAGGAATGATGATTAATGGAGTACACATGCATACAGGTAGTGATATTTTAGATATCGAT
>CALGNG010000134.1 GCA_937958735.1 uncultured Aquimarina sp.
GGGCAGATTGGGATATCTTTTTTGGATTTAATATAGTTAGAGTGTTTTAATATCCCGTAATTTATAATACATAAAAAAACTGTCTGCTTTAGCAGACAGTTTTTTTATGTATTATATTTAGATAGCGTATTTATTATAGATAGTGTATAAAAAAAATGGATGCTGTCTACTGTCCTAAAAATTATTCTATTGTAATTCCTTTCAATTTCTCTTCATTTTTTTTAATACGATCTTTTCCTTTTTTAACGGTTTTATCTAATTCATTTAGTTTTTGTTCTGCTTTTTTAATAGCATCTTCTTTTTTAGAAATTTCTTCAGGAGTTGGTGCGTCTTTTCCTTTTGTGTTTTTTAGCTTTTCAAGACGTTCTTTAGCTGCTTTTATTTTTTTATTTCCCTTTGCTATATGTGCTTCTTCGTCACTTAACTCTTCTTTCTTTTTCTTTACTTTACTTTTTGCGGAAGCTGCACGTTGTTGTCCAAACTCTTTTCCTTTAATGCCAGTGTCTTTAGAATAGCCTTGTTTTTTTTCAGCTTTTTCTTCTTTTTTTATGTTGTCTTTATCTTCAATATTTCTTTCTTCTTTCTCTTTCTTTTTTTTAATTAATTCTTTTTTTTCTTTTCCTTTAATTTTTTCTAATTTTTTAACGTTAGAATCTTTAATCCCTTCTACAGTATTGTTTTTTTGTTTATGGAATTGCTTATCTGCTTTTCTAGCCTCTCTTTCTAAACTCTTTTGTTCTTTTTTTAATTTTGCTTCGGCGGATTTTCCTTGTGCATGTGTGGTTGTATATAATCCTAATATAAACCCGAGGTATAGTATGATGTGTTTCATGAATTTTAAATTTGTGTTAATTTTTAAGTTAAATAAATTTTTAGATGTTGTCCAATTCATTAAGAGCATCGTCTAATTCTTTAGATTTTATTTTTACTTCATTAGAAACTTCATCTAAAGAATTTACTACTTTTTCTAGCTCAATTTTAGTTTCATTAGGCAATTCTGTTGTGCTAACTTTCTTTTTTTTCGTGCAAGCAGCTAGGGATATAGCTAAAATAACTAAACAAGTATTATATTTTTTCATAATAAAAATAATTAAATTTTTGCGTAATTTAATTATTTTATTTTTAAGTAACTGAATTTCAGAAATTTACATTCTTATCTACTTTGCTTAGGTTGTAAATAGGTTGTAGAAGCTTAATTACCTATTTAGATAAGGTAGAGTGGGTCATAGGGGTTATAAGCCATACATTAGCTTTAGTCGTTGTTTATGTTTTTTTTGTTTAAATTTCTTTTTAGCTAATTAGTATTTGTCTAGTGCTAAATATTATATTCTTAGATGGCCTAACTATAAATTCCTAAAGTTTTTTGGTTTTTTATTTTGTGATACCTTAAGGATGCTTTAATGCATTCTTTTAGTTCCATTTTAGGGATTTTTTGGTCTAATAGGAATACAATAGCTCTTTTGTCTTCGTATTGAAATTTTTGATTAAAAACTAATCTAAAAGTATCGACTAGTCTACTGGTACATTGGAAATACAGCGCATATTGATCTGGTTTTTTTTCTTTCCAATCCATTCGTAATGTGCTACCGTTTTTGGTTACAAAACTAGGCTCTCCCCACTTTAAAGTTTCTTCCAAAACAGTTAGATCTTTAATCTCTTCGGCAGTTTCAATTACTAGATTTCGTAGAAATAACATTTTATCTTTAACAAAATCGGGATAATTCGCAAAAACAGCTTCTACGCTAGGACTTGTTTTTAGTTTTAGGTTATTCATTCGATTTTTTTAAATTAATATAGAAACCTTTTAGACTGCAATTGTGTTAGGGGTGTTGTTAATCGAGCAAGGGAGTCTTAGCTTTTTTATTTAATTAGAGACTAATTGTATAATAAATATATTTTGCAATAGAAGGTACAGAATATTTTTTTATTTAAAAAAAAATGCCAAATATAAGACAGGTAATAGGTAAGAATAATTATAAGTTCTTGTTCTAGAAATGCGACCTATCCAAAACAATTATTATCACAAATTATTCGAATTAAGAACAAAAGTCCTTACATAAGAAATGTAAGGACTTTTGTTGTATTGTATTATAAAAAGTACAAAGTAGTATTAGGAGAAGTAAATATACACCCCTATTACTAGTATAGAAATTACTATTCCACCTTGTTTTACATATTTCCAAGGAGAAATATCTACCTGTTTCGTGTACTCTAAAGTAAAGTCTGTACTACGTTGTTTTATTTTGGTAATTACAAACATGGTAATTAAAAATAACACACACATAATAGCCATAACATGTAAAAAGTGAATGTCTGGTTTAATAACAAATTGGCAAATTAAATATAGAATGGGCCCCGCAATTAAGACTACCTTAGCAGCCAAGGCAGGTACTCTTTTAGTTAAATATCCCACAGCAACAACCGTTAAAATAGGAATACTGTAACTACCATTTACCTCTTGTAAATATCCAAAAAGACCATTAGGTGCATTAGCAATATATGGCGCAATAAACATAGCCAGAATAGCTAGTAGTACCCCAAATAATTTTCCAATTTTTACGACCTGCCTTTCGTTAGCCTCTGGGTTAATATATTCTTTATAAATATCTAGGCCAAACAAAGTAACAGAGCTGTTAAGAGCACTGTTAAAAGAACTTAAAATGGCTCCAAATAGCACTGCAGCAAAAAAGCCTACTAGGCTTGTAGGTAAGACCTTTCGCACCAATTCTGGGTAAGCCTCGTCTGCAACAAAATCGGGATT
>CALGNG010000135.1 GCA_937958735.1 uncultured Aquimarina sp.
CATAGCATAAAAACCACATTTTCTTTTTTAGAAGAAATTAAGGTTATAATCGCATCAGTAAAAGTTTCCCAGCCTTTGTTTTGATGAGAACCTGCTTTATGCATTTTTACGGTTAATGTAGCATTTAATAATAATATGCCTTGTTTTGCCCAAGCAGTTAAATTACCATGATTTGGAGCGGTTACCTGTAAATCACTTTCAATTTCTCTATAAATATTTTTTAAAGATGCAGGAATAGGCATTTCGGAATTAACAGAAAAACACAAGCCATTGGCTAAACCGGGTTTGTGATAAGGGTCTTGTCCTAGAATAACTACTTTTACATCTTTAAAGGGACAGAGGTTTAGAGCATTAAAAATCTTATTTTTTTGAGGAAAACAAGGGGAAGCAATATACTCCTCTTCTATAAAGGAAGTTAAATCTTTAAAGTAAGGTTTTTCTATTTCGGTAGTAAGTAACTCTTCCCAATCGGAGTTTAGAGGTGCGATCATGCAACAAAATTAGATGCTATTTTATGAATACCCAAAAATATTATGGTTTGTCTTTTACAGAGTAGTATTTTTGTTTTCTATGTTTTCAAAACGATTTTATTACCTAATAGAACTCCAATACTTAGGATTCCGATATCACGGATGGCAAAAGCAACCAGACGTAAATACTGTTCAGCGTATGTTAGAGCGTACGATAGCTTATGTGCTTCAGCATAAAAAATTTAAAACACTTTCTGTTGGTCGTACCGATGCTATGGTTTCAGCTAGGCAAACTTACGTAGAGTTGTTTGTAGAGGGAGAGTTATTGGATTTAGATGCTTTTTTTCTAGAATTTAATTTGAATTTGCCTCCAGATATTAGGGGGTTATCTATTAAAGAGACCAATAAGGATTTTAATATTATTCAGCACCCAAAAGTTAAAGAGTACCAGTATTTATTTGCTATAAAGGAAAAATTTCACCCCTTTTGCGCCCCTTTTATGGTAAATATCCAAGAGGATTTAGATATAGAACTGATGAAGCAGGGGGCAATGTTATTTGTAGGGGAGCAGGATTTTTGGTCTTATGCACACCGCGCTAACGAGAAAACGCAAACCGAAGGGGAAATTCTATCTTGTGTGTTAGAAGAAAATACGGTCTATCAAGCTAATTTTTTTCCAGAAATAAGTTATTTATTAACGGTTAGAGGATCGGGGTTTAAACGAAATCAAATTAGATTATTAATGGGGGTGTTAATAGATTTAGGTAGAGGAAAAGTTGATTTGGAATTTATTAAAAAAACGCTTCAACCTAAAGAAAATAGAATTAAATTAGAGCATATAGCACAAGCATCTGGCTTGTTTTTAAATAAAGTAATTTTTAAATAGTAGTATAGTAATGAAAGTAGTTGCCACCAATATAGGAAAAGTTACAGAGATAGATTATAAAGGTAAAAATGTAAAAACAGGTATTTACAAATATCCCGTACAGCAAGGTGTTTTTTTGGAAGCTACAGATGTTAAAGGGGATACTGTTGTAGACCGTGTAGACCATGGTGGGGTAGATAAAGCTTGTTATTTGTATAATGCAGATGTGTATGGTTATTGGAAAGAATTACATCCAAACCTAGAATGGGATTACGGTATGTTTGGAGAAAATATAACGGTAGAAGGTCTAGACGAAACTATTATCCACATTGGTGCACAATATAAAATAGGGGGGGCTATCGTAGAAGTTTCTCAGCCAAGGGAGCCTTGTTTTAAGTTTGGGATAAGAATGGAGACACAACATATAATTAAGCAGTTTATAAACACCACTTATTCTGGGGTTTATGTAAGGGTTTTACAGAGTGGCTTGGTAAAAGCAGGGGATAGTTTGGAGTTAATAGACGCTCAAACACAAGCACCAACCATAGCAGATGCTTTTTACTATTTATATCAATCTGATTTGAAACCAGCTATGATGGATAAATTATTGAATTGTGATACTCTAGCGGAGAGTTGTAAAAAGAGATTAAGAACTAGGTTGGACTAGTTTTTTGATTTAAAATCTCTTAATTATATTTTAAAGTGTATATAATCAACTAAAATTTGTTTAGGTTTCTCATTATGTTTGATAAAACAATGATGAGAAACTAAAATAAGTTTTGATTTCATTGTTTTTGTATAAAAAAATTACTCCAGTTCTATAATAGTAAATTTTCCGCTTAAGGGTTGTAAAGCCTTTTTTAAACAAGGAATCAATGTTTTGCCATACTATAAATAAAATTCAGAAAAATTAAGTTTACGTTCTTGTAAACTATTTAGTGGAAATAGTGTGGTATGTATAGTGGTAAGCCTGTTTACTTGGTCGGCTAATTTTATGCGTTGTGCTTTTAGAAGGCGTTTTTCTAATTTATCTAAGCCTTGTAATTGCTTTTTTTCTTGCGCATTTACGGCATTTAAAAAAGTAATATCGGTTTTTGTGGCAAGTTCTTTTAGCGACTTAAACTGGTCTTTTAGGGCTGTTTTTTGTGTGGAAAAATCAATTTCGATATCCGATATCTGACGTACTTTATGGTTAATTAAAGACGACTGTTTCATAAATAATTCTTGAGGAGTAACGGCTAATTTCTCTAATTTATTAGATTGTTTTTTAGCTATTAATACCGCAGAATTTCTAAGTAACAACATAGGAAAAGGGATGTTGAAA
>CALGNG010000136.1 GCA_937958735.1 uncultured Aquimarina sp.
GAAACACATGTTGTAGGGAAGCCTGTATTCTTGTTTATGAGTTTTGATGCTAATGGTAAAGGTATTCAAAACAAAATTCGATGGAATCGTTTAATGACTACTGTAGGAGGTGATGGCAAATTAACTTCTTATCGTTATTTAGTATTAGCCTTAATTTTAGCTTACATCGGTTTTAGTTTTTTCAATTCAAAACGAAAGGAAAATGCCTAGTAATTTAAATAATATTTTAATACATCCACCCTATTTTGGTTCCATAGCACAGTATGTTGCAATAGCAAAAGCAAGTGGTAAGGTTATTTTTGAAAATTGTGATAATTATCAAAAGCAAACCCATCGTAATCGTACTTATATCTATGGAGCTAATGGTGCCTTAGTTTTAAACTTATCTATTTTACATACCAAAAAAGGAGTAAAACAATTATATAGAGATGTACTGTTAGAACACCAATTTAATACCCTACAGATTCATTGGAAATCCCTAGAGTCTGCTTATAGGACTTCTCCTTATTTCGAGTTTTACGAAGACGAACTCGCTCCTATTTTTGAAGGAAAACCCAAGTACATAATGGATTTTAATTATAAATGTCTTGAATTTATTACCGATGCTATTCAACTAGACTTGGATTACTTTAAAACCAAATCTTATTTGGAAATACCCGAAAACACTATAGATTATAGAAATTTATCTAATCCCAAAGACAAAACTATAGGAGCTAATTTTAGCCCTTATATACAAGTATTTGATTCTAAACACGGTTTTATTCCTAATCTATCTATTTTAGACTTACTTTTTAACCAAGGCCCTAATTCTTTAAATTATTTAGAGAATCAGAAAATATAATAGTACAATTAATTTACGTTTCTCAATTTTATCTAAATATCACATTAACTAATTGTTAAGCTTAATTAAACATTGTATTATACCTTAAATAATTGCTTTTTATCGATCATTAAATTAATACTTTTGATATAAATAAATCAACTTAAAAGTATAAATTGCATGAAAGACCTAGGAATTCTCTTAGTAATCTTACTAAATTACTCCATCGTCATTAGTCAAAAATATATTGACATGACCCCAGAATTATCCAATATCAAAGGAAACCTAATTATAGATGGTAATTCCTTAAAACTAAAACACCATACTCGTGAAGAAATTATTATTAGAGCTAAAAATCTAAAATTTAGCAATAATTCTGGTATGGTTCTAAACAATGTTATTTTACAATTATCTGGTAATATTATTGTCGATGATGGGGCTAAAATATTTCCTAAAATTATTGATAGCTATATTTTTTGTAGAAGCTCGGAAAATTTACAATCTAAAAGAATCATCATAAAAAACAACTTTAAGGATGTTGTAAACTTATCTAAAGTAAAGTACCTAAAAAAAATTAAAGGAAATCCTAAAGTATACCTATACAATAAAGCTGGAAAATGTAAATTTAAAGGCTTAAAAAGTGAAATGGAAAATAAATATCTTGCCGTATCTAGATATGATATTAAAATTGAAGGACCTTATAAATCTTTTGATAGTAATATCTTAATTTACTAATGATACTTCTACCATTATAAATAAAATTACTTGTAATAACATAATCCCTATGAAGATAACTCCATAGGGATTAGTAAGTATTTTAATAAAGTAAAATAGTATAAATACTTTAGTTTCCAAATCCTATTTGTCCACACGGTGTACCTCTTGGAGCCTCGTCGTTAACATAGCAAGGTAAAGTAGCGTTTGCGGAGTTCGCTATAGGAGAACGCGCATCCGAACGGTATAATACTCTACGGTTTCTATTGGCATTAGCAAAAGCACCATTTACATTTGATGCATTTACATTAACGCTATAGCGCCCTAAACGTGCTGGTCCTGCATTATTTTGTGTTAAACTAGAAGCTACAATTATCCCCGCAGAAGTTTGAGAAGCAAAACGTACTCTAGATCCGTCTAAAGGAAATAATGTAGGAAATCCTGGTCGGGGCATACTACTTCTACTGTCCTGAAATACATTACGTACAGCTTCTCTATGCGATGGTAATAAAAATACGGTGGACTCTAAATTCATTTGAGCATTAAATAAATTACCATTTCTAACGGCTCTTAATCTATTTGCTAAATTACCACCAGAAGGAATATTAGGATTGGAGCCCGTTATGGTAGCACTTCTTATATTTACCCCTCTAAAACTACCTCTATTACTCTCTGGCATTAAAACCGGCGAGGTAATAAATGCAGCACAAAAACTGTTAGTAGCTATAATACGATTTGCATCTATATTTCTACAATCTTTACTATGAGGTTGCAGAAAAAGAGCGGTATAACCTCTTATATTAGTAACATTATCCAATCTTATATTAGTAATAGCACCATTACCACCTCCTACAGAAACTCTATTAATTTGATCGTTACCTCTACCACTACCTGGTTCTAAACGTACCGTAATACCTTCTGTACCTCTCAAATTTTGTAATAAAATATTATCTCCACTAAATAATTGTACTAAAGCATACCCTAACGCAATTCTATCTGCCGAAGCATTTCTTACTACTCCATTTCTAGCAATACGATTATAAGTATTTACATTTCCTCGATTATCGTCTGGAACAATAAAAACCGATGGATTAGTAGTGTAGTTTCCATTAATAGTAAAGCCTGATAAAGCAAAATTATTTACAAAACCAACTCTAAAAGCAGTAGCAGGATTTATGTTAGGTTGGTTATTACTACGATCGTTATCTCTATTTACTGCTGCACTGGCTATTCCTGGACGTCGTCTAAAATCTATAGTAAAACGATCTGCTGGACGATTAGAAGCACATACAATTTCTACATTGTTAACCCTAGCACCTCCATTGTTTTGACGACCAATACTAAATAAAACCACTCTATTATTGGCTAATCGGATGGTAACCCTAGGATCTATAGTTATACGAATGTTACTTTGTAATGTAATGGTACTAGAAAAATTATAAATATTATTGCCTCCTCGTCTTAAATAAATTACACCTCCACCTAAATTAGATAACCTAGTAATTTCTCTATTAATATCACTGGAGCTAGCCGTAGGGGTAAAACTAGTTACCCTACCTCTTTGGGCTGCATTAAACGTATTAGTATAAAAAGTACGTGTATTACCATTTATGGCTCCTCTTACTGTATTGGAATTTCCTGGACCTTGATTGGTAGTAGAAATGGCTGCAGCTTGTACGGGTGTAAGTGCTGCTTGTGCATAGGTATTATTTATAAACGCTACCGATACTATTAAAAGAACTATTCCTTTAATTTTATTAGTAAAAAAACTTTTGTCTTTTTTTATATTGAACATATCTTTATCTTTTTAAGTTAACTTTATTGTACACTCAACTATACCCAATTAAAATTGAATAATATACAATTGAATTATAAGGTTAATTATCTTTTAATTATTTGAGTAGAAGTGTTATCGTTTACAACTAAAAAGTAAACTCCATCTGGTAAACTATTAATGTTTAGTCTAACATTATTTTTTCTACTAACAGAAATTGCTTTTACTGTATTCCCTGTAAAGTCTTTTACCTCTATTAAAGAAATGGGAGTGTTATTTTGTTTAACAAATACATAATTAGATGCTGGATTAGGATAAACCTTTAAATCTGTCTTTGTTTTCTCTAGATTAGAAGATTCTTCTATTTCTAAAAAATATGCCAAATCGCTCCCACGTTCCGATTTTATAAAACCATTACCAGACGATGGTATATTTGTATTAAACTCCAAGGCTTTATAATATACCTCTTTTCCCTCTACATCCATATTAGTATAAGTATGGTTTCCTGTAGTATTATAAACTGCCATAATCCAATAATCACCTTCCGATAACGTTTTCGTAGATACGGAAATAGAGGTTACACCACTTTTTACTAAAACAGATTTGGTAGAAGTTACTAGATTACCTGGAGAATTATTATTATCTGAATAAATAGCCATTTTTACTTTAGAACCAGTAGCTTTTCCTAATAGGTTAATGGAAGTAAGCACTCCCGGTTTTTTAAGATTGTATTTGGTTCCTAATAAATAATTTTCGATTTGAGTTCCTCCAATGGACTCGAAACTAGAAGCGTCATCATTTCCGATGTGACGTGTTTGCGAAAAGCAAATTGAGGATACAAATATCCCCAAAACTAAAAATACACTTGTTTTCATCTTTTTGTTTTTTAAATGAGTTGTTATTTAGACTTTATAAAAGATTAATTAATTGAGCGAAATAATCTTTTACGTTAAAGCTTAGTCGACAGTTAACTCACTATTTACAAGATGGCAACACATAAAAAAACAAAAACCTTGCAACCCACTGTATTTACAGGGAATTTAGTGTGAAAATATTTTAGTTTTTATATAAAAAAAGAAATAATAATAAATAAAAAACAACTTATATGTTAAATACTTAACATATAATTACTAATTAAGCAAATAAATAACAAATATTAAATCAAGGTATATATCCACTATAACTCTACAAGGGTACACCGTACATCTATAAAATTAGTAATCAAATAAATAACGCACACCTATTAATACTTGTGCAGATTGGGATGGGTAGTCTAACCAACGTTCGTAATTTTGGCTAGTTAAATTTTTAGCCTTAATAAAAGCTTTCCAATTTTTAGTAATACTATAATTTCCTTCTAAATTAATATCAAAAATAGTGTCCACGTCCGCTGTTTCATTATTTATATGGTCAAAGCCATTACGTGTACCTATAAAAAAGATACTAGTACCAAGGTCTAATTTTTCATTTACACTATAATTACCTCTAATAGTCGCGGTTATTTGAGGTAAATTCCAGGCTTCATCTTGCTTTTTAGTATTATAGGTATAAAAACTGGTGGTTAGAGAAACGGTATATTTTTCTGGTTCTTCATAATTTAAACTTCCTGTTAATTCTCCTGTATTGATATCTGCATATACATAAGAAAAGGCATTGTTAAAACCAAAATTAGAAGTATCGGTTAAGGTATTTAAAATAGGTGTTTTTTGATATAAAGCTTTATCTTCTTCGGAGTTATAAGATGCTTTAACCTCGTAACTTAATTTACTAGTTACTGCACCTTGCACACCTGCATATACTTTAAATTGCTCGCTAGTGGGTTGTATTCCTAATAAAGGCGCTACAAATTTATTACCCTCGCTAGCATTATGGTAAGTGTTTTGTTCTAAATCTCCTGTTATTCCTCCATAAACGGCTATACCTCTATCTTTAAATTCATAGGTAGCTAAAAGATTAGGATAAACATAAAAATCGGTGTCGTTATTTTCGGTATCGGCACTTATATAGGTAGAAAAACCTAGTTTAAACTCAATATCATTATAAGCTAAAGGTACAGTGGGTTTTATACCCAAATTAATGCGTTGATATTTTATATCGGTTAAAAAACTTTCTGGTTCAAATTTCCCTAATAACACATCTAAAACTACAGGTAAACTTATGTTATAGTCTTCTATTTCTAAATTA
>CALGNG010000137.1 GCA_937958735.1 uncultured Aquimarina sp.
AGATTCTTGCCATTATGAAGGATTCTACTATTGGGGTATATGGCGCTATCGGTCTTTTATCGGTATTGGCTTTAAAAGCTTTTGCTTTATCTAAAATAGAACATAGTGGTATTATAATTACCTTAATTTGCGGACATACATTAAGCAGAGCTTTTGCTACATTAGTCATGTATTTTTTACCCTATGTTTCGGAAGTAAAAACCAGTAAATCTAAAAACACAGGTATTGCCCATCCTATTAGTATGCCTATAGTTAATCTATTACTTCCTCTTTCCCTTCTATATTTTTACAATAGTTATGTGGTCTACATCGTATTAATTCCTTGTACTTTGGTTCTAATACACCTAATCTTAAAATACAAAAAATGGATTGGAGGCTATACCGGCGATTGCGCTGGAGCGGTACAACAAATAACCGAAGTGGTCTTTTATATAAGTATACTAGCCTTATGGAACTATATCTAATACGCCATACTACTCCTGGTATTGCTAAAGGCATTTGCTACGGGCAATCGGACATCCCTTTGGCCAATACATTTGATACCGAAGCTAAAGCAGTATTAAAACAACTCGAAACGCTTTCTTTTGATGCAGTGTATAGCAGCCCTTTACTTAGGTGTAAACAACTGGCTCTTAAAATTAGTCCAAATGTTATAGAAGATCCTCGCTTAATGGAACTGAATTTTGGCAACTGGGAGCTTAAAAAATGGGACAATATTCCTAGAAAAGAAAGTGAACCTTGGATGCAAGATTTTGTAAGGGTTAGCACTCCTAATGGAGAATCTTATATAAATCTACAAAAGCGCGCCATTTCTTTTTATAATGAAATTAAAGACCAACCATATAGCTCCATCGCTATCGTAACCCATGCGGGTTTTATTAGAGCTTTGGTTAGTTATATTAACACTATAGATCTTAAGGACTCTTTTGATCTTAAAGTGCCTTACGGCGTGGTGATGGGTATCCGTTAAGCTTCTTATTTAACCTAAATACTTTACCTTCTCCCCTCTACAAATCAACACATTAAAAAACAGACACCTACATTAAATTGTCTCTAACTTTTAATATCTTACCGTAGGATAGATTATTTTTTTTAAGTTAAAAACCCCTCTTTAATTTTATCTAAATTAACAACTAAACTTCCGACTTAAATACAATTTAATTAATATATAAAAATCGAAGAATTAGCAAGATATTTCCATCTATTTAGAAAAAAAGAAAACAAAATATTTATTACATGTAGCAAGTAAAAAAACAGTAATTCTAGCTAAAAAACTCATCCCCAATTATTTTATAGCCGTTATTTTTAGATTTACATGTGAACAAAAAAGCTGAAATTGGTTTTTGGCTTTTACCTGAATATTGGGGTAATGGAATACTAAAGGAGTTAATGCCTCTAATTTGTAACTACGGATTTAACCAACTAAATCTTCATCGTATCGAAGGTTTTGTAGAATCGAATAACACCAATTGTAAAAGAGGTCTTGCTAAATTTGACTTTAAATACGAAGGCACTATGGTAGATTGCGAAATTAAAAATGAGAAATTTATTAGTTTAGATATCTATGCCTTGATAAATTATCAACTTGAAATTAAAAATCTAGATTAAGTTAAATTTTTCTTAATCTACAATAAATAAGTTATTCTTACTTGCTTACAAAAATACTCGTAAATATATTGTATTTCAGGCAGTTAAAAACAAATTAGCAATTGACTTCTCTATTTTTAATACTAATATTTTGACCTATACTGTATGGAAAAACGCATTAATGAAGAATTAAGACAATACAAACTTTTTAGAATCCAAGAAGTAGAATCTAAGCTAAGGAGATTTAAAATAACTTATGTAGAAATTAAAGAGCATGTGGCAGTTAGGCTTTCTAAAAATATAACTTCTAACATAGTGCGTGTTATACTTAGCTTATTAGCCATTCTCTTCCTATCCATAGGCATTATGTGTTTCTTTCCAGAAAAACTTATAGTATTACTAAAACCCGGAGGCCTATATCTATCTGTTACCGAACAAAAAGAAACTATTCTTATGAGTGATTTTTGTAAATACCTTTTTATCTCTATCTCTTTTTTATTGTTTTTTACAAGTTATCTTTTAAGGGCTAATATTCAAAAAAGAAATAATGTTTACTCTCTTTCTGTTCTTTTAAAAGAAGTTATGGACTACATGGAAAGCTCTGCCAACGGCGATAAAAGAAAATACGAATACTTTGTGGATTCCCTTGCGGAACAAGAAAAAATTAAGAGGAACGCGGTATAATTAATCCCAATAACACCTCAAAAACACTAATTCTATCGGATGGGCCAGATTAGTAACCTTATTTTGACTTAAGTATTATAAAAAAAACATAAATAAATCATTTCCTCTAAAAGCTTCTTCGAAAGTTACGTACTTTTAATTTCCATGTTAATATTGCTCTTAATGGACACTAAGACTATCGAAATATCAAAGTTTTTTGAAACAAAATACCCTTTAAACAAAGATGGATTAGCCGATTTTTTTTCTTTATTTAAAATAGAAGTTTATAAAAAAGGCTCTATAATTCTTAAGGCCAACCAAGAAGAAAAAACTCTTCGTTTTCTAAATAGCGGGGTAATTAGAGAATATTACACAGGACCAGAAAAAGAGACTAATATAAACTTCTATACTCAACCCCAATTTATTACCGATTTATCTTGCTTTAACGACAATTCTAAAACAAAAAAAAACCAAGAATGTCTAACTAAAATAGAATTGCTATCTATAGATAAAAAAGCATACTTGGAATTATTACAAAAATACAAATGTGGCCAATCCTTTATGGATGGCTCTTTTTTGCAATTATTAAAAAACAAAGAACTCTTAGAATACAACAGGCTTACCAAAACAGCTAATGAGTTGTATCTAGACCTTCTAATATCGAAACCCAATTGGTTAGAAAAAATTCCGCAATACCATATTGCTTCTTACCTAAATATTACCCCAGAAACATTAAGTAGAATTAGAAAACGAATTTCTTGATCTAGGTCAACAGAAAGTGTTTGTTGTTTTTTTAGTTTTAAAGACAAAATTAAAAGCAATGAAAATACACCATATAAGAAATGCCACAATGGTTATAGAAACCGTTGATAAAGTTATTCTGGTAGATCCTATGCTAGGAGAAAAAGGAACGTCTGCCCCTACTCTTACTCTATTTAGGTTTAAGCCTCAGAAAAACCCCATAGTAGAATTACCAAATAATGCTATGAACATTATTAATAAAATTACCCATTGCTTAATTACCCATTTGCATCCAGACCACTTGGATAAAGCCGCAGAAAAGTTATTAACAGAAAAAAAAATACCTGTGATCTGTAGCGTTAAAGACGCTCCTATTTTAAAAAAGAGGGGTCTGCAGGTGATGCAAACCATAGATTATTGGACATCTTCTCCATTTCTTGGAGGCACTATAGAAGGTATTCCTGCAAAACACGGCTATGGGTTTATAGCTAAACCAATGGGAAATGTAATGGGCTACTATATTCAACTTCCTAATCAAAAATCCATCTATTTAAGTTCTGACACTATCTATACTAAAGACGTAGACAAAGTGCTTAAAAATTACCAACCCGATATTAGCGTAGCAGCTTGTGGTACAGCACAACTAGATGTTTTTAAACCTTTACTAATGACCATGGAGGATATAGTGAAATTTGTTAAAAACTCTCCAGGAAGCGTTATTGCAAATCATTTAGAAGCTGTTAACCATTGTCCCACCACTAGAGAAGAATTAAAGCAAGAATTAAAAAAACAAAATCTTCTAGAAAAAACATACATCCCTACCGATGGGCAGATAATGGAGTGGAGCTAAAGAGAAATCCCTTAAAGTATAAAGCGTCTATATAAGTGTTCAAAAAAAACATATTAAATATAAATTTGATATTTGTAACAGAATTTTTTTTAGTTAAACAACTGGAATACCTAACTTTATTGAGACACAATTTTAAAGATTTTAAGACAAAAATAAATATCTTGAAATTATGAAAAAACGAGTTTAGAAATCTCTTAAAAACAAACTCATTAATTACCCAAAATGTGAGTAGAAAAGCAAATTGTTGGGATAATGCTGTGGCGGAATCTTTCTTTAAAACGATAAAAACAGAAATGATTTATCATAATAAATTTAAAAAACAGTCTGAAGCTAAAACAGCTGTATTTGAATATATAGAAATTTGGTATAATCGTAAAAGACTGCATTCACCCCTAAATTATAAAACACCATATCAAATGGAACTAGAATTTTATAACAAATTTAAAATAGTCGCTTAAATAGGTCTTAAAAAAGTGTCCCAAGCGTAATCGGTAATTGCACTTAACACATTCCTAAACACCTAAAAATATATAAGCATGCTGAAAACTTCTGTTTAAGCAACTTAATTTGTCTTTTTATGTTAAATAAAAAACGGATAGTAGTTAACACTACTATCCGTTTTTTAATTTCTATAACAATTAATATTTGATTAATCTAGAGCTTATTAATTCATCTCCATTTTTAAATATTAAAAAATAAACACCTGACTCATAAGAAGAGTCTATTTTTATAGAAACATAACTATTTTCTACAGCTGTTTCAATAGGTAACTTTTTACCAAGTATAGTATAGATTTCTATACTTTCTACATCAATATTTCCATTACCAATATCTAAATAATAAGTGCCCTTTGATGGATTTGGCCAAATTTTTAATGTTTCAACACTATTATCAATTAATGTAGTACTCTCACTAATTTTTTTACTTTTAAGTATAGTAAAACAGTTGTTAACCGTTACTTTTTCACAAATAGTATTAGAACATTTTTCTTTTCCATTAAATCCTGTAGCTGTTAAACAAACTAAATACGTCCCATTGGAAGGAAAAGTATAATTGAAGTCTTTTGAATTACTAACAAAGTTTCCACTAACAGTCCATGTCCAAGCAGCTACATCAACTCCAAGTGGTACTTCAGATTCATCTGTAAAGCTATATAAACATGAAGA